>CAZFAE010000008.1:2107-35751 GCA_964516035.1 uncultured Sphingobacterium sp. | reverse complement strand
CCCTTTTTAAGTGCTTACAAATTTTTAAGCAAGAATCTCCCCTCTCGAGAGGGGAGACGCAGTTTATAAAATATTAAAACGTCTTTTTCCGGATTTTATCATTCTCCAGTTTCAGAAAATAAAACTCTTTTTAAATTAAGCCAATGTTCCCCTCTCGAGAGGGGAATTGCAGAAAATAAAATATACTAAATCCTTTGTCTGGGGTGTGTATCTAATTTCGACACACCCCTGTTTTAGCTATTGCTAGTTCAAAGCCAGAATTTCCCCTCTCGAGAGGGGAGACGCAGGCAATTAACGTATATTATTCCTCTTTTAAAGGTTATATGTTTTCTAAAACAAAATTGCCATTCAAATCATTAATTAAGCTAAGAACTTCTTCTCTACCCAATCTATTTTCGGCAGAAGTAATAAATACTTGAGGCACTTCTTCAAAAGATTTTAGTATTTCTTTACGAAACTTAGCCACCGTTTGATCTGTTTTTACGGCCGATTGTTTATCTGCTTTAGTAAAAATTAATAAAAAGGCGATTCCCTGCTCGCCCAGCCAATTGCAGAAATCAATATCCACTTTTTGAGGTTCCACACGGCTATCAATCAATACAAAAACACATTGCAGGCTTTCGCGATTTTTTAAATAATAACGGATAAAACGTTCCCATTCTGCCCGGTTGGTTTTAGAACTGCGGGCATAACCATAACCTGGTAAATCTACCAGATACCAATTATCGTTCACCTTAAAATGGTTAATTAATTGTGTTTTGCCGGGAGTTTGCGAAGTTTTGGCCAAGCCCTTTTTCTTCAGCAGCATATTAATCAGCGACGATTTGCCCACATTAGACCGACCAATAAAGGCATACTCAGCTAAAACGGGTGGCGGCAATTTATCCGTACGGGTATTGCTGCAAATAAATTCTGCACTTTTAATGATCATCGTTCAAAGTTAAGGTTTTAGGCCTATGATTTTTTCGGATGCATCGAAAATTATATGGATTTTGATGTTTATTGTCGGCTTTCCAACTTATCTTTGTGGCTATGTCTAAAATGGTTACGCCTTACCAAGATCCAAAAGCTACCAAAAAAGAGCAGGTGGCTCATATGTTTAACAATATCTCCAAGACTTATGATTTTTTAAATCATTTTTTGTCTTTAGGAATAGATATTATCTGGCGTAAAAAAGCCATCAAAGAATTATTGAAAGACCAGCCTCAGCATATTTTAGATGTGGCCACGGGTACCGGCGATTTTGCCTTTGAAGCACTGAAAATACTTCATCCTAAAAAAATTATTGGGGTTGATATTTCTCAGGGCATGTTAGACATGGCCGATGAAAAAATCAAAAAACGAGGCCTTGGCCAAGTGTTTGAAGTGAGATTAGGCGACTCTGAAAAATTACTTTTTGAAGCCGATAGCTTCGATGCGGTAACCGTAGCTTACGGTGTACGTAATTTTGAGAATTTGGAATTAGGACTTTCCGATATTTTCAGGGTGCTTAAGCCGGGTGGTAAAGCGGTGGTTTTAGAGTTTTCTAAACCCAAAAAATTCCCTATAAAGCAGTTGTATCATTTTTATTTCAACTACATCACTCCGGGCATTGGTAAATTGTTTTCTAAAGATAGTAGCGCCTACACCTATTTGCCCGAGTCGGTAGCAGCTTTTCCTGATGGGACAGCTTTTACAGATTTAATGCAAAAAGTAGGATTTCAGCGCACCAAATGCCGTCCATTAGCGTTTGGAATTTGTTCCATTTATACCGGCGTTAAATGATTTTAAAAAAATTAATCCTTTCTATTGTCTTAGTTTTAAGTACCTCATTTGCTTTTGCACAAGGAAATTGGGGCGGTGGTGTAGATAATGAAGATATCCACTTCGGATTTGCTTTTCAATACAGTTCATCTGAGTTCAAAATTTTTAAAAATCCAGATTGGCGTCAACCATTTCCAGACCCTAATACTCCCGGATCAGATTTAACTACACCACTGGTCAGTATTAGCTCTCCCGTATCTGCAGGATTCAGTATCGGCTTTGTAACCGATGTGCGTTTGGGTAACCATGTCAATTTTCGTGTTACGCCCATGTTCGTATTTGCCGACCGATACCTTGATTATAAGTATGAAGATGCTTCGCAAAACATTCGAAAAATAACACAAACCTCTACTGTAGATATTCCTTTGGGTTTTAAACTCAAATCCGACCGTCGAAGAGATTTTAGGGCTTATTTTATCGCAGGAGTTAAATATTCAATCGATATCATCTCAAAAAAGAAACTAAACGATAGCGGCCCAGATCCATATGCAAAACTGGTAAAAAATAACCGGGGTGTTTTGTGGTACGAGGCTGGCATAGGTTTCGATTTATATTTCGAATTCTTTAAGCTTTCGCCCGAAATTAAATTGGCCAATTCATTTCACCAGGTGCTAGATCGCAACGATGCCCCCAATGCCTACACTAAACCTTTAGACAAACTTTTTCTTAGAAACTTGCAATTCAGTTTGTATTTCGAATAAAGCTATTGGCGATAAAAACCGTATTTTCGTTTTAAAATAAAAACATGTCAAAAATTGCGCTCATTACCGGGGCAAGTGCCGGAATAGGCGAGGCTTGTGCCCGTCTCTTTGCTCAAAATCAATACCGTTTAATTTTAGTAGCACGCCGGGCTGATAAATTGGTGCAGTTGGCTGCACAATTGCAGGCAGATTATGGCATTAAAGTGCAAACACTGGAGCTCGATGTGCGCAATGCCGATGCAGTTGATTCTAAATTAAATGCGCTTCCCTCCGAATGGAAACAAATCGATGTACTCGTTAATAATGCAGGTTTAAGCCAGGGATTAGATCCTATCCACTCTGGTGATATAAGCGATTGGGACACCATGATTGACACCAATATTAAAGGCCTTTTATACGTAACAAAGGTGGTTTCAACCTGGATGGTGAAAAAAAAATCGGGCCACATCATTAATATAGGCTCTATTGCCGGTAAAGAAACCTATGCCAATGGCAACGTGTATTGTGCCACAAAACATGCGGTAGATTCTTTAAACAAGGCCATGCGCATAGATTTATTACCTTACGGGATAAAAGTAAGCGGCATACACCCCGGTGCGGTAGAAACCGAATTTTCGGAAGTGCGTTTTAAAGGCGATACCGAACGTGCCAAAAAAGTGTACGAAGGTTTTGATCCTTTGCATGCTGCAGATATTGCCGATGCCATTTGGTATGCAGTAAGTCGCCCGGCACACGTAAATATTAACGATTTGGTAATTATGCCTACCGCACAAGCCAATACCAGCCATTTGTTAAAAAACAATTAAACACCAGCAATCATGACTTTACAAACGCAAATAGATCAAGATATAAAAACAGCTATGTTGGCCAAAGAAGAAGCCCGCTTACGTGGATTAAGAGCCGTAAAGGCCGCTTTATTATTGGCAAAAACAGAAAAAGGAGCTTCAGAAACCCTTAGTGAAGATGCAGAAATTAAAGTTTTGCAAAGACTCGTAAAACAGCGTAAAGAATCTGCCGCCATTTATGAAGCTCAAAACCGTAAGGATCTCTATCAGATTGAAGCCGAAGAAATAGCCGTAATTGAAGCTTATTTGCCTAAACAGCTCGATGCAGCAACCATTAAAACACATATTCAGCAAATTATTACCCAGCAGGGTGCAAGCGGCATGAAAGATATGGGAAAAGTAATGGGCTTAGCCAACGCTGCTTTAGCCGGCAAAGCCGATGGAAAAACCATATCAGAGATTGTGAAAGAATTGTTATCTTAAACTCGAATCCTTAGCATATACTTTAATTTTTAGTATCATTGAAGTTGAATTCATTTATTACCAGTTTTAAATACCAGACAAGCGCAGACTATTTTTATGGAGTTTTCAATTAAAGAAGAAAAAGGTTTTAAGTATGTGGAAGAAGGAGAGGGCGAACCGCTGGTATTGTTGCATGGCCTGATGGGTGCCCTGCATAATTGGGATGCAGTAATTAATGAGTTTAAAGGACGTTATAAGGTAATGATACCCATGCTGCCTATTTATGATTTGCCGCTGCTTAGTACCGGAGTTAAGGGCTTATCTAAATACCTCGATAAATTTATTAAGTATAAAAATCTGGGTTCGGTGGTGCTGATAGGTAATTCTTTGGGCGGACATGTGGGCTTAGTGTATACACTAAATCATCCCGAAAAGGTTAAAGCTTTGGTTTTAGCCGGCAGTTCCGGATTGTATGAGAATGCTTTTGGTGGTACTTTTCCTAAAAGAGAGAATTACGATTTTATTAAAGAAAAAGTAGAATTTACCTTCTTTGATCCGGCAACGGCCACCAAAGAACTGGTAGACGAGGTGTACGCTGCCGTAAATGATAGACATAAAGTAATCCGAATTTTAGCCATGGCTAAATCGGCTATTAGGCATAATATGGCCAAAGAATTGCACCATATTAAAATTCCAGTTTGCTTAATTTGGGGTAAAAACGATGTGGTAACCCCGCCAGATGTAGCAGTAGAATTTAAGGCCTTATTGCCCGATGCCGAGTTGCATTGGATAGACGAGTGTGGCCATGCACCCATGATGGAAAAACCATTAGCCTTTAATCAATACCTTAATCAATTTTTAGATCGAATCAAATCCTGATAGCATGCTTGCAGGTGAATTGATAAATCAGGCTATACCATCATTAAAGCTTTCAGACACTGTTCGAAAAGCATTAGATCGTATGTCCGAGTTTCGGCTTAAGCAATTGCCTCTGGTAAATTCACACCAGTTCTTAGGCTTGGTTAGCGAAGAAAATTTACTTGAACTGCCCGATCATACGCTTACCTTTCAAACGCTGCAAACTACCCTCGATAAACATTTTGTTCAGGATAATCAGCATGCCTATGAAGCGATAAAATTGTTTTATGAGCAAAAGCTAAATGCCATTGCCGTAATCAATGCCGAAAAAAAATACCTCGGTTTAATTACCGCCGAAAGCATGATTTCGGGTTTAGCTACCCTTACTTCGGCCCAGGTTCCGGGAAGTATTTTGGTATTAGAAATCAGTAATCGGGATAATTCTTTAGCACATATTGCACAAATAGTAGAATCAGATCATGCAGAGATTTTAAGTTCTTATGTGCGCACTTTCCCCGATTCAACTCGTATGGAAATAACCTTGAAACTAAATCGGAATGATGTTGGCAGCATTGTTTCCGCTTTTCAGCGTTATAATTATACTATTTTGAGAGTATTTAACGATGCTAAACTGGACGAAGATAATTCAGATCGATACGATCAATTAATGAATTACCTTAACCTGTAAAATCTAATTTTATGAAAATTGCAATTTACGGCAGACAATTTAATAATTCGGTAGTTCCATTTCTGCAGCATATTTTCGACTGTTTAGCCCAAAAAGGCATAGAAACAGTTATCTACGATAAATTTAACCAGTTTATTGCCGATAAAATTACACTTACAAAACCTGCCGAAGTATTTTCTTCAGGCCAAGAACTTAAAGGCCAGGTAGATCTCATGTTCAGTCTTGGCGGCGATGGCACCATGCTGGATACCGTTACTTTGATTCGCGATTCGGAAATTCCGGTATTGGGGATCAATTTTGGTCGTTTAGGATTTCTTGCCAGTATCAACAAAGACGATATCGAATCGGCGATAGATAGTTTAATTAACAAACAATATACGCTCGATAAACGCTCGCTTTTGAGTATAGAATCTGCGATAAATCCATTTGGAGCAGATAATTTCGCTTTAAACGATATCACTTTTCATAAACGGGATACCTCGGCCATGATCATTATTCATGCCTATCTCAATAATGATTTTTTAAACTCTTACTGGGCAGATGGATTAATTGTAGCCACACCTACTGGCTCAACCGCTTACTCATTAAGCTGCGGCGGACCTATCGTTTTTCCTAACTCAGGAAATATATTGGTTACGCCCATTGCACCGCATAATTTAAATGTACGCCCCATAGTTTTATCAGACTCTAACGAACTGTCTTTTGAAATAGAAGGCCGCAGTTCGAAATACCGTTTATCCTGCGATTCTAGAACCGAAGTGGTAGATACTTCCGTAAAAACAGTGATCAAAAAGGCATCTTTTGAGATGAATCTTATTCGCCTGCATAATGAAAACTACCTCACAACGTTAAGAAATAAACTGCTTTGGGGCATAGATACCCGTAATTACTAATGATGCTCAGAACACTATTTTTTATCTTTTTTTACTTTGCTACTTTTTGCGGTTTAAGTGCCCAAACCTGGGAAACAGGAGTTTTTGGCGGTGTTGCAGGTTATATGGGCGATATCAATCCGAAAGATTTTTATCGTTTTAGCGATCAGGCCTATGGGCTGCAGGTAAAACGCAATTTTGATGGTTATTGGTCTGCAAAATTAAGCCTGGTTCAAGCAAATATCTCGTATAGTGATGTAGAATCAGACAATATACAGCAGCAAAACCGGAAATTGCAATTCTATTCTCCCTTAACAGAAGCTTCATTGCAGGTAGAATTTAACTTTTTTGATTACCTGGCCGGTGTTAGCAGAGTGCGTATAACACCATACCTATTTACCGGTGTGGGTGCGGTAAAGTTTAATCCCAAAACAAAACTCAACGGCAACGTTTATGAGTTGAACGATTATCAAACCGAAGGTCAGGCAAAACCTTACGAAACCATCGCCATGAGTATACCTTATGGTTTAGGTGTAAAATATAATATTAAAGGAAACTGGAACCTGATTGGAGAACTGGGTTACCGAACCGCTTTTACCGATTACCTGGATGATGTAAGTCAAAATTATATCAATCCATTGCCGCCCGGTATAACCATTTACGATCCTTCTGGAGTGGCTGTTAGTGGTACACAGCGTGGCGATTATAGAAAAAGAGACACCTATATGTTTGCAGGCTTGAGCCTAACTTTTACCTTTGTAAGCCGAAAGTGTCCGGTAGTAGGCAATTAAACGAGATTGATGGCAATTCCAGAAGAAATAGATAAAGGTAAATTACCTAAACACATTGCCATTATTATGGATGGTAATGGGCGTTGGGCGAAAGAAAAAGGAAAATTTAGGGTTTTTGGGCATCAAAATGGAGTTTTAGCAGTCCGCGATACCGTAGAAGGCGCAGTAGAATTAGGTGTTCAATATTTAACCCTGTATGCATTTTCTACCGAAAACTGGAACCGGCCAAAGCACGAAGTCAATGCTTTGATGGAACTCTTGGTTTCTACCATCACCAAAGAAACTAAAACATTAATGGACAATGGCGTAAAGCTCAACGCCATTGGCGATTTAGCCTCTTTACCCAAATCCTGCAATCGCGAACTGGCGGAAGCCATAGCCAAAACCAGCCAGAATGATCGATGCACCCTTACATTAGCATTAAGTTATAGCTCCAGATGGGAAATTACCGAAGCCGCTCGAAAAATTGCCGGAGCAGTGCAAAGCGGAGATTTAAATCTCGAAGAAATTAACGAAAATACGCTGAGCAAACATATGAGCACCGCTAATATCCCCGATCCAGAATTGATGATACGTACCAGCGGAGAGCTGAGAATCAGCAACTTCCTGCTTTGGCAACTAGCCTATTCCGAGCTCTATTTTACTCCAACATTATGGCCTGATTTTAGAAGAACCGATCTTTTTGAAGCCGTAATAGATTACCAAAAACGCGAACGCAGATTTGGTATGATTAGCGAGCAAATCAACTAAATTTCATTTTTAACAATTTTTAACAAAGGTTTAAGCTATTTTAGCGCCATAATTCTACAAAATGAACCGCTTACTTCTAACTTTATTTATATTAATTAATGGTGTGGCAGCCTTTGCACAATTTGGCAGAGGGAAGCAGCCTTCCATTTCTCGTAGCGGTTCAAATTCCGAAATTAGCTACCTCGATCCTAAAGAATATATCATTGGAGGTACTACCGTAAAAGGTGCCCAGTATCTGGATGCCGGCGCTTTAATTACCATTTCTAAACTTACCGTTGGAGAAAAAATAATAGTACCAAGCGATGCCACCGCAAACGTAATTAAAAATCTTTGGGAACAAGGAATTCTAGACGACGTGAAACTTAATGTGGAACGTATTAAAGACGACAGTATATTTTTTGAAATTGAAATTGTAGAACGCCCAAGAGTAAGCCGCTTTGATATTTCTGGACTTAAACGAGCTGAAACAGATGATATCAGAGAAAAAATTCAGGATAAAGGCGGCAAAATACTTAACGAGAACCTTTATAATACGGTTACCGCCATTATTAAAAAACATTTTATAGATAAGGGATATCTTTATCCGGAGGTGAATTTTAAGACCAGAAAAGATACCTCAGAAGCAAATAATGTTATACTTCAAATACAGGTAAAGAAATTCAATAAATTCAAAGTCAATAAAATAGACATAGAAGGCAATGAGGTGTTTAGTGATGCCCAACTCAAAAAAATGCTCAAAAAGCCTAAAGAAAAAGCATTTTACAGAGTATTAGGCTCGGGTAAATTTTCAACAGAAAAGTACGAAGAAAACAAAGAGAAACTCATTGCCAAATTACAGGAAAAAGGCTATCGTGATGCCGCTTTGTTAAAAGATAGCGTAAGCCGACACGATTCCAAAACAGTAAATGTTTACCTTAAAATCAATGAGGGGCCTAAATATTATTTTGGAGATATTACCTGGTCTGGTAATGCCAAATACCCTCAATCTGTTTTAGATAAAGTACTAGGGATTAAAAAAGGCGAGATTTTTAGTGAAGAAAAACTCGATAAAAAATTAAGCGGCGGTCAGAACGGTGATGATGTATCTTCCTTATATCTGGATGATGGATACCTGACTTTTAATGTAGATCCGGTGCAAACCCGTGTACGTAAAGATACTATCGATCTGGAACTTCGGGTTTACGAAGGTCCGCAATACACCATCAGTAAAGTAAACGTAAAGGGAAACACCATTACCAACGATAAAGTAATTTTGAGAGAGATCAGAACCAAGCCGGGACAGAAATTCTCTAAACAAGACATTATTCGTACTACCCGTGAAATAGCACAATTGGGTAATTTCGACGAACAAAAAACAGATGTAAAGCCAATTCCCAACCCCGCAGATGGTACCGTAGACATAGAGTATTCTGTTGAAGAAAAACCCTCAGATCAAATTGAATTATCAGGTGGTTTCGGAGGCGGACGTATTATTGGTACACTAGGCCTTACCTTCAATAATTTTTCGGCTCGTAATTTGTTTAATGCCAAAGCATGGAAACCACTGCCAAAAGGCGATGGTCAAAAACTCAGCATTAGAGGGCAAACCAATGGTAAGTTCTATCAATCGTATAGTTTTTCTTTTTCAGAGCCTTGGCTTGGAGGAAAAAAGGCTATCAATTTCGGGATCAGTGCATTTACCTCACTTCAATCTAACGGTTTAAAAACAGGCAATCCTAATTTGCAGAAAATTAGAATGAATGGCGTTACCTTAAGCTTAGGTCAGCGTTTAAATTGGCCAGATAATTATTTTGTGTTAAGCCATTCTGTTAATTTACAGCAGTACATTCTGAATAATTATGCAGACCGCTTCTTATTCTCTAATGGTAAATCGTACAATTTTAATCTCTCACAAGAATTTTCACGAAATTCGGTAGATGCACCTATTTTTCCTACCACAGGTTCTCATATCAAATTTACAGTACAATTAACACCGCCCTACTCTTTACTAAATAATACCAATTATGCTACGGCAACAGACCAAGTGCGCTATAAATTTACCGAGTACCACAAATGGAAATTTGAGGCTCAATGGTACCAGCGTATTTATGGTAAATTGATTTTTAAAGGGCAGGCCCAGTTCGGTTTCTTGGGTACCTATAACAGTGCAGTTGGCCAGTCTCCATTTGAACGATTTAAATTAGGCGGCGATGGAATGCAAGGTTTTGACTTTTTACAAGGCTCTGAAGTAATTGCCATGAGAGGTTACCAAAATAACTCGGTAATCCCCTTAGGCTCCAATCCGCAAATAGCCCAAGGCTCAGGAAGCCCAATCTTTAATAAATATATTTTAGAGCTACGTCATCCACTTACCATGAGTCAGCAAGCCACTGTGTTTTTATTGGCTTTTGCCGAAGGAGGAAATACCTGGGATAATTTTAAGCAGTTCTCTCCGTTTAATGTAAGACGTTCAGTTGGGGTAGGGGCACGTATTTTCTTGCCTATCTTCGGTTTGCTTGGTTTAGATTATGGTTATGGTTTTGATCCTATTCCAGGGCTACCTGACGCAAATAAGGGGCAGTTCCACTTCAGTATATCGCAACAAATTAACGGAGGGTTCTAAATTTTTTGTCAACATGAGAAAATTCATCATCACTTCAATTTTGGTTATGTCTGCCACTTTAGGCGCCATGGCTCAGCGTTTTGTTTATGTAGATAGCGAGTATATTCTGAAACATATACCCGAATACAATTCTGCCCAAAAACAATTAGATGCATTATCTGAGCAATGGCAGAAAGAAGTGGATGGTCGTTTTACCGAAATAGAAAAACTCTACAAAGCCTATCAGGCAGATCAGGTGCTGCTTACCGAAGAAATGCGCAAGCGTCGCGAAAGCGAAATCATTGAAAAAGAAAAAGAAGCCAAAGAATTTCAGCGTCAGAAATTTGGCTTTGAAGGAGATTTATTTCAGCAAAGAACCCGATTAATCAAACCCATTCAAGAAAAAGTAGCCAAAGCCATACAATCATTGGCCGAAGCACAGCAGCTGGATGTGGTTTTTGATAAAAGCAGTGAAGTAATGATGTTATATGCCAGAACCGGCTTAGATCGCAGTAACGACGTCATTACCCGCTTAGGTTATAAACCAGGTACATTTGCTAAATAAGAAAAACTTTATTATCATCGTAAACAAATAAAAAGAAGTAAATCAAAAATGAAAAATTCAATTAAAGTAGCCGTATTGGCAATTGGGTTGAGCCTTACAGGTTCTTACGTACAAGCACAGCAAAAATTTGCGCACATTAACTCTAGCGAGCTTTTACAATCTATGCCAGAAATGAAAACGGCAGATGCCAATTTTCAGGTAATGGCTAAGGCAAAGCAAACTGCCTTAGAGCAGATGGATGCAGAGCGTCAGAAAAAAATTGCCAGCTACCAAGAAAAATACAAAACCCTAAGTGAAGCAAATAAAGAAGTTTTAGGCAAAGAACTAGAAGTTTTAGGCAGAGAAATTCAGGATATGGAAAAACGCATTACCGAAACTGAGCAAAAATCTCAGGAAGAATTAAACGGAAAGCGTTCTGAAATGTATCAGCCTGTTTTTGAAAGAGCAGAAAAAGCAGTAAAAGTAGTAGCCAAAGAAAAAGGCTTTGCTTATGTTTTTGATGTTTCTCAGCCAGGAGTAGTTTATTTTGATGGTGGCGAAGATATCATCGATGCTGTAAAAGCTAAATTAGCCGCTACTGCAGCTCCTGCACCAGTTGCAGCACCAGCTGTTGTTGCACCGGCACCTGCCGCCGCAAAACCTGCTGCAAAGAAAAAATAATCTTCAATAAAAAAATTCTTAATGCGAAGTCAGATAATCCTATTTGATTTCGCATTTTTGTTTTAAATGAGTTCAAAACTACCTATCGGGATATTCGATTCGGGTATTGGCGGTTTAACCGTAGCCAGTGCCATTCATCAGCTATTGCCTAATGAAGAACTCATCTATTTTGGCGATACGGCCCATTTGCCTTATGGCGATAAATCGCCGGAAGCCATCAAATACTTCAGTCTTAAAATTGGTAAGTTTTTGCTCGATAAAAAGTGCAAGCTGCTAGTAATAGCCTGCAATACGGCTTCGTCTTTGGCTTACAATGATTTAGTTGATTTTCTGGGAGACCAAATTCCGGTTATTAACGTGATCGATCCGGTAGTAGATTATATGGTTAAATCAGAAAAACACCAACGTATTGGAGTAATTGGTACCAAAGCCACCATAAAATCAGATTTATACGCCAAAAAAATCAAGGCAATTAAACCCAATATTGAAGTAAAATCGTTGCCCACGCCCTTGCTGGCACCAATGATTGAAGAAGGATTTTTTAGCAATACCATCAGCAAAACAGTAATCAATTCGTATCTATCTGCTCCAAAGCTTAAAAAAATAGATAGTCTTATTCTGGCCTGTACTCATTATCCCCTAATTAAGCCCGAAATTGAAACGTATTATAAAGGCCAGGTAGAGATTATCAATACGGCCGAAATTGTGGCTCAATACGTAAAAGATAAACTGCAAGCATTAGATTTATTGAATGTAGCTGAGCCTAACCGGCACCAATTTTACGTTTCTGACTATACTTCTTCTTTTGAAAAGAGTACAAAGCTCTTTTTTGGAGAAAAAATTCACCTGAAATTGAAAAATATCTGGTCTTAACTACTGCTCATTAGCATTTTTTTTAATCTAAATAACCAGGATTTAAATCCAGTTTTAGGCAACAAATTTTCATTTTTTTTCAATCACTGTTTGTTTAAACATCGATAAAAACACAATTTAAGCCACTTTTTGTTTGAAATTGTTACACAATTATTTCCTTCTTAACTATACAAACCATTTGACTTGTGTATCTTTGGACTTATCCTAAAATGTAATGCAAGAATTAATCCCTGTAAATTCTAGAAAAGAGGTAATGACTTACCTTGAACCTTTCATGGAAGGTGAAATGGCTGAATATTTGAAGCCCGTGGAAGAACTATGGCAGCCTACTGACTTTTTACCCGATGCCAGCAAAGATTCTTTTTTTGCTGAGGTAAAGGAATTGCAGGAAAATGCGAATAACCTTCCATACGATTTATTGGCTGTTTTAATTGGAGATACCATTACTGAAGAAGCATTACCAACCTACGAATCGTGGTTAATGATGGTAGACGATGTGTCAAGAAATGAACAAGGTGGATGGATGAAGTTTTTGCGTGCCTGGACAGGCGAAGAAAACCGTCATGGTGATCTGCTAAATAAATATCTGTACTTAAGTGGCCGTGTTGATATGCGTGCCATGGAGGTTTCTACCAATTACTTGATCAAAGATGGGTTTGATATCCAGACCGAAAATGATCCTTATCGTACATTTGTTTATACTTCTTTTCAAGAATTAGCTACTAATATTTCTCACCGTCGTGTAGCCGCATTGGCCAAACAGGCTGGTGATAAGTTATTAGCTAAAATGTGCGGAGTAATTGCTGCCGATGAAGCCCGTCATGCGAAAGCATATATATCTATTATTAAAAAAGCATTTGCGGTAGATCCGAGTGAAGTAATGATTGCTTTTGAGGATATGATGAAGAAAAAAATTGTGATGCCCGCTCACTTCTTACGTGAGGTTGGATTAAAAGTTGGCCAAACATTTGGTCACTTTACAGATGCGGCACAGCGTGCAGGTGTTTATACTGCTGCTGATTATGTAGATATTTTAAGAGATTTGGCCACCGAGTGGCAGATTGAAAGCATGCGTGATTTAAATGAAGCCGGCGAAAAGGCCAGAGATTATATTATGGCCTTGCCTGATAGGTTAACCCGAGTGGCAGAACGTATGAAAAATCCAGGATTGGAATATAAATTTAGCTGGATACACGCTTAATAAAAAAGCCCCGATAATTATCGGGGCTTTTTTTATGCTTACATATTTCTGCGGTATTGCCCGCCAACTTCGTATAGAGCATTTGATATCTCTCCCAAAGAACAAACTTTAGTTACTTCCATTAAACCTTCAAATATATTTTCTCCGGCAAGTGCTTGCTGCTGTAATTTCTTTAAAGCCTGTGCAGATACATCTTTGTTTCTTTCCTGGAATGCACTTAGTGTTGCAATTTGAAACTGCTTTTCTTCTTCGGTTGCACGAATTACTTCAGAAGGTACAATGGTGGGCGAACCGTTTTTATTGAGGAAGGTATTTACGCCTACAATTGGGTAATCACCGTTATGCTTCAGCGTTTCGTAGTACAAACTTTCTTCCTGGATTTTGCCACGCTGATACATGGTTTCCATGGCTCCTAAAACGCCGCCACGCTCATTAATACTTTTAAATTCTGCTAGTACAGCTGCTTCTACCAAATCGGTTAATTCTTCAATAATGAATGCGCCTTGCAGCGGATTTTCATTTTTAGCTAAACCTAATTCGCGGTTAATAATTAATTGGATAGCCATTGCCCGGCGTACAGATTCTTCTGTTGGGGTTGTAATGGCTTCGTCGTAAGCATTGGTATGCAGCGAATTGCAGTTGTCGTAAATCGCGTAAAGCGCTTGCAAAGTAGTCCGGATGTCGTTAAAATCAATTTCCTGGGCGTGTAAAGAACGGCCGGAAGTTTGAATATGGTATTTTAATTTCTGAGAACGATCGTTGCCTTTGTATTTGTATTTGATTGCTTTTGCCCAAATTCTCCTGGCTACACGGCCAATTACCGCATATTCCGGGTCAATACCATTAGAGAAGAAAAAGGAAAGGTTCGGTGCAAAATCATCAATTTTCATTCCACGACTTAAATAATATTCCACGAAAGTGAAACCATTACTTAAGGTGAAAGCTAATTGTGAGATTGGATTGGCGCCCGCTTCGGCAATATGGTAACCCGAAATGGAAACAGAATAGAAATTCTGAATTTGATTCTGGATGAAATATTGCTGTATATCACCCATCATACGTAAAGCGAATTCTGTTGAGAAAATACAGGTATTTTGAGCCTGGTCTTCTTTTAAAATATCGGCCTGTACCGTTCCTCTAACTGTAGAAATGGCATGGGCTTTTATCTTCTCGTAAACATCTTTGGGCAAAACTTCATCGCCAGTTACCCCAAGCAACATTAAACCTAAGCCATTATTTCCTTTCGGTAAATCTCCGGCATACATTGGTCTTTTTAAGCCTTTTTTCTTGTAAATGGCTTCAATCTTAGCTTCAACTTCTTTTTCCAATCCGTTTTCACGGATGTATTTTTCGCATTGCTGATCGATAGCCGTGTTCATGAAAAAGCCCAATAGCATTGGTGCCGGACCGTTAATGGTCATGGAAACTGATGTTGCCGGATGACACAGATCAAATCCGGAATAAAGTTTTTTGGCATCATCAAGCGTAGCGATACTTACACCGGCATTTCCAATTTTGCCATAAATATCGGGCCGTGTGTGCGGATCTTCTCCGTAAAGGGTAACAGAATCAAAAGCGGTTGATAAACGATGAGCCGGCTGGTCTAAAGACACATAATGGAATCGTTTGTTGGTGCGTTCTGGGCCGCCTTCTCCGGCAAACATTCTCGTTGGGTCTTCTCCATCCCGCTTTAGCGGAAAAACACCTGCTGCATATGGGAATTCTCCCGGTACGTTTTCGGTGAGTAACCAGCGTAATATATCTCCCCAAGCTTCGTATTTAGGCAAGGCTATTTTCGGGATTTTTAATTGGGATAGCGATTCGTAAAATAGCGGCTGGCGGATTTCTTTGTTACGTACTTTGTAAACAAATTCGTCTTCGCGATATCTTTTTAAAGTATCAGGCCATTCTCGTAATAATCGTCTGCATTCGCCGTCCAGATTTTCTTCGTATTGGTTGTATAAATCTTGAAGCTGGCTAATGGTGCTATCTTCTTTGGCCGATTCTTTTAATAAATCGATGGTGCCTTTTAGCTGATACATTTTTTGTGCCAGGGTAACTTGTTTATTCACCCATTCGGCATATTCCTGATTGGCTTCGGCTATTTCGGCCAAATAACGGGTGCGTTCTGGCGGAATGATATAAACCTTCTCGCCATTATTCTGCACCATCTCCATTTTGGCTTCAAAATCGACACCTGTTTTGGCTTTAATGGTTTGCATTAAGGCGGTAAACAGGCTGTTCATACCCGGATCGTTAAATTGCGAAGCCATGGTGCCAAAAATCGGTAGGCTTTCTTCGGCGGCATCAAACAACTGATGGTTGCGCCGGTATTGTTTTTTTACATCCCGGAAGGCATCTAAAGCGCCGCGTTTATCAAATTTATTGATGGCCACCACATCGGCAAAATCAAGCATATCGATTTTTTCCAATTGGGTAGCGGCGCCAAATTCGGGTGTCATTACGTAGAGTGCAACATCGCAATGCTCGGTAATTTCTGTATCAGATTGGCCAATGCCTGAGGTTTCTACAATCACCAGATCGTAACCTGCTGCTTTGCAGATTTCAATAGATTCTTGTACGTATTTAGAAAGCGCCAAATTCGCCTGGCGGGTAGCCAACGAGCGCATGTAAATTCTTGGATTATTGATGGCATTCATCCGAATGCGGTCGCCCAATAAAGCGCCACCGGTTTTTCGTTTAGACGGATCTACCGAGATAATGGCCATGGTTTTATCGGTTTCGATTAAGAAACGACGCACCAATTCATCTACTAATGATGATTTTCCGGCACCACCGGTTCCGGTAATTCCTAAAACCGGTATTTTTTTACCATCGATAAGTTTTTTAATCTCCTCTAAAAAAGCTTCCGCTTCTTTGGGTAAATTCTCGGCAACGGTTATTGCTGCTGCGATGGCTGGAATTTGTTTATTTTGAATTCCTTTAACTTCGCCATTTAAATGAGTCCGGGTCGGGAAATCGCATTGCTGCATCATGTCATTAATCATGCCTTGCAAGCCCATTTTACGACCGTCATCCGGCGAATAAATATTGGCTATGCCGTATGCTTTTAATTCTTTGATCTCTTGAGGGAGGATTACGCCGCCGCCGCCGCCAAAAATTTTAATATGGCCGGCACCGCGTTCTTTTAATAAATCAAACATGTATTTGAAATATTCGTTGTGGCCACCCTGGTAAGAAGTCATGGCAATACCCTGCACATCTTCCTGGATGGCGCAGTTCACTACTTCATCAACCGAACGGTTATGGCCCAGGTGAATAACTTCGGCACCTGAAGATTGTAAAATTCGGCGAATAATATTGATAGTGGCATCGTGGCCATCAAATAAAGAAGCAGCCGTAACAAAACGAATTTTGTGTTTGGGCTGGTATACAGCAATGGTTTCCATAAAGGGTATAATTGGTGCCCAAAGGTAAAGAAAATTGCATGGAGAACCGGATTTTAAGAGGATAAAATCCTTTAAAATTAGGGTGTAAAAACAACAATGGGGGATTAAAATCCCCCCATTGTTTGATAAAAAATCTAGTTTTGATGTAGATTAATCTTTATCGTTTTCTTTAGAACGCCCGCTATGAGAAGCTTTGCCTCCCTTGCTGGCTATCTCACGTTGTTTTTCTGCGTCCATTGAAGCAAATCCCCTTTTCGAGGTATCCCCTTTTTTACCTTGGTTAGAACCTTGTTCACCTTGGTTGTTTTTATTGTCTGCCATTTTTTTATTAAGTTTTTAGATGTTAATGATTATAAATTGTAAGCGCTTACGTATTTATTTAACATCAATTGATAAGGGTTGTTTTAATATTTTTTAAAAATTGATAAGTGGTTGAGCCGCGTTTAGCGAGCCGTATTGTGTATATTTGGCTAAATTTTTAGCTTTTTTAGTTTGGGAACTCCACTTGATTACGGTCAAAAACCTTATAACCACTACGGTGCTTACTTGCGTAATAAATACGATGGCAAGCGGGTTTTTAAAATTATTGCCGATGGTGGTTTTACCTGCCCTAACCGCGATGGAACTAAAGGTTTTGGCGGTTGTACCTATTGCAATGTAGATTCTTTTACGCCAGAACTTTCCCGCAAATTGCCGCATATCAAAGATCAGATTGAGCAGGGTATGGAGCGGGCTATTAAGGGTTATGGCGCCGAAAAATTTATCATTTATTTTCAGCCCAATACCAATACTTATGCGCCAACGCATTATTTGCAAAGTTTGTATGATGAAGCGCTAAGTATCAATACCGAAAATATTGTGGGCTTATCGGTGGGTACCCGGCCAGATTGTATTGATTTTGAGAAAATCGCCTTGCTGGAAAGTTATTCCGACAGGTTTGATGTGGATTTGGAGATGGGGATGGAATCGATTTATAACGATACGCTGGCCCGCATTAACCGGGGCTGTACGCATGAAGAATTAGCCGAGGCCATTGCGTTGGCAAAAAATACGAAACTGGATATTTGTGTACATACCATTTTTGGCTTCCCCTGGGAAACTAAAGAAATGATGCTGGCTTACGCCGATGAAATTAACCGCCATCCGCAAGTTAAATTTGCAAAACTGCACCATTTACATATTGTAGAAGGCTCTATTATGGGTGTAAAATATAAAAAAGAGCCTTTTGAGCTCTTTTCTATAGAAGAATACACCGAATTTTTAGCAGAGTTTATCCCGCTTTTGCGGCCTGATATTGTGTTGCAGCGTTTGTTTGGTTTAGCCGATTACGATTTGCTGATTGCCCCAAACTGGAACCTGAAAAAGTCAGAAATTCAGCATTATATCGATAAGGGTTTAGAAAATCGTGGTGTTATACAGGGTAGCCAATACCAGCCTTCGATTTTAGTTTAAGCGCTGTATTTGCCGAATAATTTTTCTACTGCCACTTCGCGGTAATCAAAAATGCCCTGAACTTCTTTAGCTACCAATACCGAATTGGCAATACGGCCTAAAAATCCCATCGGGATGGCATAATTGATAATATCTGTCATTAAAACTCCACCTGGAATTTCTTTAAAATGGTGTTGGTGATGCCAAAGGGCATATGGGCCAAAGCGTTGCTCATCTACAAAATATTCTCCTTCTTTAACATGGGTAATCTCGGTCATCCAGTCTAATTTTAAACCTAAAAGTGGAGAAACTTTATAAGTGATAATCATACCTGGGTACATTTTCTGTCCTTCTTTAAAATTAGAAGTGATGATAAAACCCATA
Organism: uncultured Sphingobacterium sp.; assembly: GCA_964516035.1. Classification (GTDB taxonomy): domain Bacteria; phylum Bacteroidota; class Bacteroidia; order Sphingobacteriales; family Sphingobacteriaceae; genus JAIPAN01. The sequence continues at coordinate 16,936 of CAZFAE010000008.1, read as the reverse complement.
TGATCGGGTGTTATTTTAGCCAGGTTAATCGGCGAAGAAAAAAAGTCCCAGGCTTGTTCAAGCGTAATGGGTAGTTTCTGTTCGTAAGTGAGCTGATAGGTTTTCATGCCCGCAAATCTACAGTATTGGGCCCCTTTATTTTCTAAACAATCGTTCGTCAAATGTAAATTTTTCGATTTTGCTAATTTTCACTTTTCTAAATTCGGGATGATTAGGATTGATTAAGTAATTGTATTCTCCCTGAACAACTGCAGATGGAACTTCCATCATAAGAAACACGCCATCCCGGATAAACTGATCGCCGATTTTTTGTGTGGCGTCTGAGTGTGGAAACGATTGCCAGTCTGGAGGCAAGGTGATTTCTTCTAGTTTAGTGTGCAGGTTATCGGGCACTTCAATTGTTACCAATACATAATCGTTCGGAAGATTGCCCAAAGGTGTGTGAACCGCAATTTCAACCGTGCTCAAAGCTCTAGATTGTCCTGTGTAAATCATTGGAGTGCCTTTGCTGTTCCATCGCCCTCCAAATTGTTCAGCGCCTCTTCCTGATAGGTCATGGGCGTAGATTGATTTACATAATCGAAAAACTATCATGCCAGCACGCCATGTTCAATACGATGCAACTCGTCTTTAACCATTTCTATACCGAAAGTGCTGTCTAATAAATCTTTTGGTTTTGATTTGCCTAGAGCTAAATTTTCGGTTTTAAGCCAGTGTTCATAGCTTTCTTTTTCTCCGAATACCTGGCTGCCTAATTTATTAAGCATGGCTATTTGCAGAATGCGCTCTGAATGTAAACTATTGAATTTTAGTTTTTCTTTTTTGTAGCGTTGCAGTGTACGTTCTGATACATCTAATATTACCGACCATTCTTGAGGGCTGAACGAACTGGCATTGGCCACAGCGTTATAGGTTTGATAATTTAATCCTTCGCGGATGACATTAATTAAGGATAACACACCGCGGTCATCTGTCATATAAACAGCTAAACTTTCTTCTAATAGATTATCTACAGGCATATTGAAAGGATTTAAAACTAATTTACGAAATTTGTCTTAAATAAAACGACAATTTTCTGAAAATGTTTTAATTTTCCTTATCAATATTTTATTGCACCATTTTATTGGCACAGGCCGAACTGGCAAAAGCCTCGGGTTTAGCCTTAAAAACAAATCCCATACTTAAAATATAGCCCATTGCTTCGTGCAAAGCCTGGTTAGATTTAAACTGTGGATTGGTGTTGATGTCGGCATGCACTTCCAGATCTACATCATATAAATCCAATAAATCGCAAAGTGCATAAGCGGTTTCGATGGATTTTTGTACTTCAGAGAGCATTCTTTCTTTGATGCTCATTTTCTGAGTGGAACGTTCTTGATGAATGAACATAAATCCGCCTTTTTGCTCCCGAATAAAAACAATTACGGTCGCAAAATCAATCGTATTGCCTTTTACCTGCGAATCGGTGCCGATACAAACTTTGAGTTTATTACCCAGGCTGCTTTCCCGTTCAATAGCTTCTTCTACTTCTTGTAAAATGGGAGATTGAATAATCTCTCCGTTGAATTTTTTCCAGGTCATAATTTAAAGCTTAAATTCTCGACCATTTGATTACGGTCTATAAAATTAAGTGATTGTTATTCAAAGTTTTAGCATTTTAATATTTTTTAATTGTTAACATCTTCGCAATTATTAACAGCCTTAAGCCCGACGTGTTGAAGTATATCCTGTTAAATATTATCCCGCCGGATTTTAAACGCTAATTGCTTTGCTATCAATAAGAACGAATTATTTGCCTATTTATTTAACAATTCAAATTTTTGCTGGATATTAGTTGCATGAAAATGAGCTTAAAAATTCTCCTGATTATTGCTTTGTTTTTTCAGGCTAGCCTTTCTCTGCAGGCCCAAACAGATACTACCCAGCAAATTGTGTCCACAAGAACCAATAGCAAAGAACAGCTGCATAAGCCTTATGTAATTTTGATTTCTGTTGATGGGTTCAGGTATGATTACGCTCAAAAGTACGGGGCCGAAAATTTATTAAAATTAGCTTCCTCAGGCGTATCGGCTTATGCCATGCACCCATCTTTCCCTTCGGTAACGTTCCCTAATCATTATACCATAGCTACAGGACTTTATCCATCGCATTCCGGATTGGTGGCCAATTCTTTTTACGATCCAAAGCGAAAAGATAATTACAGCATGGCTCAGAAAGCTAAGGTTAAAGATGGTAGCTGGTACGGCGGTACTCCTTTATGGGTTTTGGCAGAGCAGCAGCAAATGCTAAGCGCCAGCTTTTACTGGATAGGTTCTGAGGCTGATATTCAAAAAACGACGCCTACTTATTACTATTATTTTAATGAGGATATTTCGATAGATAAACGGATAAAGGTGGTTAAAGACTGGCTGCAATTACCCGAAGAAAAACGGCCACATTTAATAACTTTTTACTTTTCGGAAGTAGATCATGCCGGGCACGATTTCGGGCCCGATGCACCGGAAACCCGTGCTGCAGTAAAAAATATAGATGCTCAAATCGAGAAACTGACTCAAGCCGTAGCAGAAACGGGCTTAGATGTTAATTTTATCTTTGTTTCAGATCATGGGATGACAGCTGTTGACCGTGATAACCCCATCCGAACACCGGTGCAAATTAATAAAGACGAGTTCACGATCATGTCGGCCGGGACCTTGGTAAATTTATATGCCAAAGCCCCTTCCTATATTTTACCAACTTATCATAAACTCAAAGCAGTAGCAAAAGATTATGAAGTTTATTTGAAAAAAGACATGCCCAAATACCTGCATTATGGTGCAAAAGATGATTATTTTAACCGTATTGGCGATATTGTTTTAATTGCCAGATGGCCTAAAGTTTTTTCTGATTGGAAACCGGGAGCCGGCTACCATGGTTACGATCCGGCCGTGGTTAAAGAGATGGATGCTACCTTTTTTGCCTGGGGCCCTGCCTTTAAAACAGGTTTAAAAATTCCTGCTTTCCAGAATGTAGATATTTACCCTATTGTTACCCAGATTTTGGGCTTAAAACAAACTGCTAAAATTGACGGCAAGCCTCATGTGGCTCAAAAAATATTAAAAAAATAAAGCCGGATTTATCCGGCTTTATTTTGAAAGAAATGCGAATTATGCCAGTTTACGGTACTTAATCCGTTTAGGCGCCACATCGCCCAGCCTTTTCTTGCGGTTTTCTTCGTAATCGGTGTAATTACCATCAAAAAATACCACTTGCGAATCGCCTTCAAAAGCCAGAATATGCGTACAAACCCGGTCCAGAAACCAGCGGTCGTGAGAAATAATCACGGCGCAGCCGCCAAAATTTTCTAGACCTTCTTCCAGTGCCCTTAGCGTATTCACATCAATATCGTTTGTTGGCTCATCGAGCAAAAGCACATTCGAGCTCTTTTTTAAAGTAATGGCCAAATGCACCCGGTTACGCTCACCGCCAGACAATACGCCCACTTTTTTCTGCTGGTCGCCGCCATTGAAATTAAATTTAGAAACATAAGCCCTCGAATTCATCGAGCGGTTGCCAAGCATCATATTATCCAAACCATCGGTAATATTTTCCCAAACAGATTTATTCGCATCCAGGTCATCATGCATTTGGTCTACATAACCCAAAGCCACGGTTTCGCCCACCCGGAAAGTGCCGCTATCGGGCTGTTCCTGTCCGGTAATTAAGCGGAACAAAGTAGTTTTACCTGCACCGTTTGGCCCAATAATGCCTACAATCCCGGCAGGAGGTAAGGAGAAATTAAGGTTTTCGAACAAAATTTTATCGCCATAAGCCTTACTTACGCCTTGTGCCTCAATCACAATATTACCCAAACGAGGTCCCGGCGGAATGAACAATTCCAATTTGTCTTCGCGGTCTTTCGTTTCTTCCGAAGCCAGTTTCTCATAATTAGATAAACGTGCTTTAGATTTGGCATGACGGGCTTTTGGTGCCATGCGCACCCATTCCAGCTCCCGTTCTAACGTTTTTTGGCGTTTACTTTCCGTTTTTTCTTCCTGAGCCAGGCGTTTAGATTTTTGGTCTAACCAGCTCGAATAATTTCCTTTCCAGGGAATGCCTTCGCCGCGGTCCAGTTCCAAAATCCAGCCGGCCACATTATCCAGAAAATAACGGTCGTGGGTAACAGCAATTACCGTTCCCTGATATTGTTTCAAATGCTGTTCCAGCCAATCAATACTCTCGGCGTCCAAGTGGTTGGTAGGCTCATCAAGCAATAAAACATCTGGTTCTTGCAATAAAAGCCGGCATAAAGCCACCCGGCGGCGCTCTCCTCCTGACAAATTGTCAATCTTCGCTTCCGGGTCGGGACAACGCAATGCATCCATCGCTCTTTCCAGTTTAGAATCCAATTCCCAGGCATTGGTGGCATCTATTTTATCTTGCAATTCGCCTTGGCGGGATAAGAGTTTATCCATCTCATCCGCATTTTCATACACCTCGGGCAAACCGAATTTTTCATTAATTTCTTCGTATTCCTTCAAAATGGCGGTAATCTCAGCAACCCCTTCCTGCACCACTTCCAAAACTGTTTTAGTAGGGTCTAAATCAGGTTCCTGCTCTAAATAACCCACAGAAAAGCCCGGTGCAAACACCACTTCGCCCTGAATAGATTTATCTAAGCCGGCGATAATTTTTAATAAGGATGATTTACCAGAACCGTTTAACCCAATCACCCCGATTTTGGCTCCATAAAAAAAGGAGAGGTAAATATTTTTTAGTACTTGTTTTTGTGGCGGATGAATTTTACTCACCCCGGCCATCGAGAATATAATTTTTTCGTCTGACATCTTTACTGATTAAGGGATGCAAATATCGCGATTTTCGTCACACTCAGGTAATTTGAAGTAACATTATCGCTTAAACATCGTTTTAATTTAAAATGGTTCAATTGTTGATTAAATTTTACAAAAAACGCTCTTGTAATCCGTTAATAAATTAATAGATTAGGGCATTAATCATCAAAAGAGAGAGGAAATCACATGGAAGCGAAATTTTCACCACGTGTAAAAGACGTGATATCATATAGTAGGGAAGAGGCTTTACGTTTAGGGCACGATTATATCGGAACGGAACACCTTCTTTTAGGATTAATACGAGAAGGAGATGGCATGGCCATTAAAATTCTGAAGGAATTGACCGTAGATACGGCTTCATTACGCCGTTCTGTTGAAGAAGCCGTAAAAGGCAATCAGGGCACTACGGTTAATTTGGGTAATATCCCATTAACCAAACAGGCAGAAAAGGTGTTGAAAATTACTTATCTCGAAGCCAAAATTTTTAAAAGCGAAATTATTGGCACCGAACATTTATTATTGTCTATTTTAAGAGATGAAGACAATGTGGCTTCACAAATATTATCTCAATACCAAGTAAATTACGAGCTTTTTAAGGCCGAAGTAGAAACTAATAAAGAAGAATTTAGAGATGAAGCTTCGGGTTCTGCTGCCGGTGGCGATGATGAATACCGCGATGAAGAAAGCTTCAGCCAGCCTAAAAAAGTATCGGATATTAAATCTAAAACCCCGGTTTTAGATAATTTTGGCCGCGATTTAACCAAAGCAGCCGAAGATGGCAAGCTGGACCCAATTGTGGGCCGCGAAAAAGAAATTGAACGTGTTTCGCAAATTTTATCACGACGTAAAAAGAATAATCCAATTCTAATTGGAGAACCTGGCGTGGGGAAATCGGCCATTGCCGAAGGTTTGGCTTTAAGAATTGTGCAGCGCAAAGTTTCTCGTGTATTATTCAACAAACGGGTGGTTACTTTAGATTTAGCCTCATTAGTGGCCGGTACCAAATACCGCGGTCAGTTTGAAGAGCGCATGAAAGCCGTAATGAACGAGCTGGAAAAATCGCCTGACGTGATTTTGTTTATTGATGAAATTCACACCATTGTGGGCGCCGGCGGTGCTTCGGGTTCTTTAGATGCTTCCAATATGTTTAAGCCGGCTTTGGCCCGCGGAGAAATTCAATGCATTGGCGCCACAACGCTGGACGAATACCGTCAGTTTATTGAAAAAGACGGTGCTTTAGACCGTCGTTTCCAAAAAGTAATGGTAGAACCGGCAACGCCCGATGAAACCATCGAAATTCTGAACCGCATTAAAGAAAAATACGAAGAGCATCATGGCGTAACCTATACGCCGGAAGCGATTAATGCTTGCGTAAGCTTAACTGCCCGCTACATTACCGATCGTTTTTTACCCGATAAAGCAATTGATGCGTTGGACGAATCAGGTTCGAGAGTGCATTTAACCAATATTCACGTTCCACAAAATATCATCGATATCGAACAGAAAATCGAAGAAATTAAAGTGGAGAAGAATAAAGTGGTACGCAGCCAGAAGTATGAAGAAGCGGCCAAGCTTCGCGATACAGAAAAAAATCTGCTGGAGCAACTGGATAAAGCCAAAGCAGATTGGGAAGTAGATACCAAAAACAAACGTTATACCGTAAGCGAGGATAATGTGGCCGAGGTGGTTTCTATGATGACCGGTATTCCGGTGCAGCGTGTGGGCCAAACCGACAGCCAGAAATTGCTGGGTATGTTTGATGCCATCAACACCCGGGTAATTGGTCAGGAAGAGGCAGTTAAAAAACTGAGTAAAGCCATTCAACGTACCCGTGCCGGTTTAAAAGATCCGAAAAAACCAATTGGTTCCTTTATATTTTTAGGCCCAACCGGGGTTGGTAAAACCGAATTAGCTAAAGAATTAGCCCGTTTTATGTTCGATTCTGAAGATTCTTTAATTCAGATTGACATGAGCGAATACATGGAGAAGTTTGCGGTTTCCCGCTTGGTGGGAGCGCCTCCGGGATACGTGGGTTACGAAGAAGGCGGTCAGCTGACTGAGAAAGTTCGCCGTAAGCCTTATGCTGTTATTTTGTTGGATGAGATTGAAAAAGCCCATCCGGATGTATTCAATATTTTATTGCAGGTTTTAGACGAAGGTCAGTTGACCGATAGTTTAGGCCGTAAAGTTGATTTCCGGAATACGATTGTTATCATGACTTCCAATATCGGTGCCCGCCAGCTGAAAGATTTTGGCCAGGGAGTTGGTTTTGCCACTTCTGCTAAAACTACCCAGGCCGACCAGCACTCGAGAAGTGTAATTGAAAGTGCTTTGAAAAAAGCTTTTGCCCCAGAATTTTTAAACCGGGTAGACGATGTGGTGGTTTTCAATTCTTTAGGAAAAGAAGAGATTTTCAAAATTATTGATATCGAATTAAAATCGCTTTTCGGACGGATTCATAACCTGGGTTACGAAATCAAACTAACCGATGCGGCTAAAGAATTCATCGCCGAAAAAGGCTTCGACCCTAATTTTGGTGCCCGCCCATTAAAACGTGCCATCCAAAAATATTTGGAAGACCCAATTGCAGAAGAAATTCTGAAAGGAGAACTGCACGAAGGCGATACCATCGAAATTGATTTCGATAAAGAAGCCCAGGAAATCAAGGTTTTGCCAAAAGGTAAACCGAAAAAGAAAAAAGAAGAGAAGAATGAGGGGTAAATAAGTTTGCGTCATAATTTCCCCTCCTACGGAGGGGTGGCTCCGATTTATCGGAGACGGGGTGGTAAGACATCCTTCGACCAATTCAAGATGATGTGTAAAAATCCCCGCCCCGATTAATCGGGGCGGGGATTTTTATTAAAACTGCTTGTCAACTATAAACTTATACCAAAACACCTGTCTTTTCGTTCAAAATTTAGTGTTAAATTGTAGAATCAAGCTCTTTAATCCAAATCGCCATGCTTAAAAAAGTCTTAATAATCGCCGGAATCATTTTAGCATTATTTATTACCGCCGCCCTGGCCTTGCCTTTTATATTTAAGGATAAAATTACGGCGATAGCCAAAGAAACCATCAATAACAAGCTGAATGCAAAGGTTGATTTTAAAGAAGTAGATATTTCTCTATTTCGGCATTTTCCCAGAATGGCGGTAGCCTTAGAAGATTTACAAATCATCGGAACCGGAGAATTTGCCGCCGATACGCTGATTGCGGCAAAAAACATAGATGTAGCGCTTAATTTAATGAGTGTGATCAATGGTAAAGAAATGGATATTTACAGCATTAGCGTGAATGAACCCCGTATTCATGCCATTGTAAACAAGGAAGGAAAAGCCAATTGGGATATTGTAAAGCCAGACACTTCGCAAATAGAACCCACCAAATCAGAACCGCTTTCGCTCAAACTAAAGTTCTATGAAATTAATGAGGCTTACCTTGTTTATGTAGATAAACAGGCTAATATGAATGCGGAGGTTTTTAATCTGAACCATTCGGGTAGCGGCGATTTTATGAATGATATTTTTACGCTGAATACCCAAACGCATGCCGATGCGGTAAATTTCAACTATAACAATATTCCCTATTTACTTCGAGCAAAAACGGATATCATCACCGATATCCAGGTGAATAATAAAACCAATACCTATTCTTTTAGAACCGGCGATATTACCGTTAACAACCTGCAGTTATTTACCGAGGGCTTTTTTCAATTATTGGATAGCGCTTACGTGATGGATATTAAATTCAATGCGCCATCTTCCGAATTTAAAAACATACTCTCTTTAGTTCCGGCTGTTTTTACCAAAGATTTTGATAAACTGGAAGCAAACGGTAAAGCCATTTTTAACGGTTTTGTAAAAGGCAATTACAGCGAAAAAGGAATTCCGGCTTATGGCATTAAACTCGATATCCAGAATGGTTCTTTTAAGTACAGCGATTTACCCAAACCGGTCAAAAACATCAACCTAAAACTCGATGTAAACAATCCGGATGGCGTAACCGACCATACAGTAATCAACATCCCGAAAGGACATTTAGAAATGGATAATGCCCCTTTCGATTTTCGTTTATTGATTAAAAACCCCGTAAGTGCAATGTTTATTGATGCTGCAGCCAAAGGGAAATTAAATCTGGCTAACGTAAGCCAGTTTGCCAAATTGGATGAAAACACTAAACTTTCGGGCCTGTTGGATGCAGATGTGCAACTGAAAGGAAATGTGTCTGCCATAGAAAAAAAACAGTTCGACCAATTTAATGCCGCCGGCACTATTCGCTTGAATCAAATGAATTATTTTTCAAAAGATTATCCTGGCGGGATTAACGTAGCCAATTTATTGATGACGTTTAACCCTAAAAACGTAGTGCTTAACAATTTTAAAGGCCAATATCTAAAAACCAATTTCGATGCCACTGGTATACTGAACAATTTATTGGGTTTTATGTTAAAAAACCAGGCGCTGGACGGTTCTCTCAACCTTAAAGCCGACCAAATGAATTTAAACGACTGGATGGCCAATTCCGGGAGCGCTGCCAGCACCGTAGCTTCAGCACCGTTTGCGGTGCCCAAGCGGGTAAGTTTTTTGGTTAATGCAGCCATTGGCCAGGTTCGGTATGATAAATTGGATATTCGTAGTTTAAGTGGTAATCTTTTAATTAAGGATGAAACTATTTTGATGAAAGATATCAAAGGCCAGGCTCTGGATGGAACACTGGCGCTGAGTGGGTCTTATTCTACTAAAATCAGTAAAAAGAATCCGGAAATTACTTTAAAGTACGATGTAAAAGATGTGGATGTGCAAAAAACCTTCAATGCCTTTAATACGGTGCAAAAACTGATGCCCATCGGGCAGTTTATTTCTGGCAAATTCAGTTCGCAATTAAGCATGAGCGGCAAACTGGGCGAAAACATGATGCCCGATATGAGTTCATTAAGCGGCGATGGCAATATGTTATTGTTAAAAGGCGTATTAACCAATTTTGCACCATTAAACAAACTGGCCAGCACCTTAAATGTCTCTCAATTAAAAGAAATATCGCTCAATAATGTAGACAATCATTTTGCTTTTGCCAATGGCAAAGTGCAGGTAAAACCTTTTACTATTAAGGTGAAAGATATCAATATGGAAATTGGCGGAGCGCATGGCTTTGACCAGTCTTTAGATTATAACCTCAACCTGAAATTACCCCGCAGCATGATGGGAGCCGGCGGCAATGCTTTAGTCAACAACCTGGCCAATAAAGCCAGCGCCGGAGGAATTCCAGTTAAATTGAGCGATGTGATTAATCTGTCTGTAAAAATGGGAGGCTCGATAAAAAATCCGAGTTTAAAAACAGATTTAAAACAGGGCAGCACAAGTTTGGCTGAGGAAGCAAAAACTCAGGTAGCCAATACGGTTAAAGACACCCTGAAAAGTGTACAGGCTAAAGCCGTTACCAAAGCCAAAGAGGAGGTAAGTAAGATGATTGCTAAAGATACTACTACCAAAAAAGTGATTAAAAATGTGGTAGAAGGCTTGTTTAAGAAAAAGAAAGACCAATAAATTTAATCCCGTCATTTCGAACTGAGTGAGAAATCCCATGAATGACGATGCATTTAAACAAAAAGCCCCGCCCCGATTTATCGGGGCGGGGCTTTTTTACAATAACATAGCCCATGATTTCAATCGTGGGCTATAGAATAAAATTTATTTTTCCATCTGCTCAATCACGGCCTGGCTTACTCCGGTATAAGAGAACCCACCATCGTGGAACAAATTCTGCATCGTTACCATTTTAGTTAAGTCAGAGAATAAAGAAACGGTATAGTTTGCGCATTCTTCGGCAGTGGCATTGCCCAACGGACTCATTTTTTCTGCGTAAGAGATAAAGCCATCAAAACCTTTAACGCCAGAGCCGGCCGTAGTACGTGTTGGCGACTGCGAAATGGTATTGATACGCACATTCTTTTTAGTGCCGTACTGGTAACCGAAATTGCGGGCAATGCTTTCCAGCATCGCTTTGTTATCGGCCATATCGTTATAATCTGGGAAAGTACGCTGAGCCGCAATATAGCTCAATGCAACCACAGAACCCCATTCGTTAATGGCATCCAATTTCATCGCGGTAGCTAAAATGCGGTGTAAACTCAAGGCAGAAATATCAATTCCTTTATGGGTAAAATCGTAGTTATTTTCGGTATAAGCGATGCTTTTGCGCATATTCACACTCATGCCGATAGAGTGCAGAATAAAATCTACACCACCGCCAAAATGCTCCATGCTTTTGGTAAATAAGTTTTCAATGTCTTCGCTAGAAGTTACATCGGCTGGGATAACCGGAGCATTGCACTCTTCGGCTAATTTATTGATTTCGCCCATGCGCAAAGCGATAGGAGCGTTGGTTAACACGATTTCAGCGCCTTCGGCAACACAAGCCTTGGCAGTTTTCCAGGCAATAGAATTTTCATCTAATGCACCAAAAATGATTCCTTTTTTACCTTTCAGTAAGTTATAAGCCATCTCTTAATTGTTTTGTTTAATTGTATAAAGGTTATAAAAAATCTTAAAATCTGCGATTCTAATTCAAATTAATTGGCCAAAAGTTCTTTGGCATTCTGTAAAGCAAACTCTCCGGGGTTTTCGCCGCTTAGCATTTTTGCAATTTCTAGAACGCGGTCTTCCGGATTTAATTGTTTAATTCCGGTTTGGGTTTGGCTGCCCTGTTCATCTTTAAATACCCGGTAATGCGCCCCGCCTTTGCTGGCAATTTGCGGCAAATGCGTAATGGTAATTACCTGCATATTTTGAGCCAGCTGCTGCATAATATTACCCACTTTTAAGGCCACTTCGCCCGAAATTCCGGTATCAATCTCATCAAAAATAATGGTAGGCAAGGCTGTTTGCTTCGCGATAAGCGATTTAATACTCAACATCAATCGCGATAGCTCGCCACCCGAAGCCACTTTATTCATCGGCATAGGCAATTGGCCTTTATTGGCGCTAAACAAAAACTGAATACGGTCGGCACCGTTTTCGGTGAGTTGGTCCAATATCGTTTCCTGACTTACTTTTAAAACCGCATTGGGCATACCCACTTCTGTCAAAGTGTTTTGCACTTGCTTTTCCAATTCTGGAATGACAGCTTTTCGGTTTGCACTTAGCGTATTGGCCAGCTCAATTAATTTTGTTTGCAAGGCGGATACTTCTTTTTTCAGGCTTTCAATTTCTTCTTCGCCAGATAATAATTGGCTCAATTGCTCAGAAAAACCGTCCTGAATAGCTAGCAATTCGGTAACGCTGCTTACGCGATGTTTCTTTTGTAAACTATAAATGGTATCTATCCGTTCGGCAATTTCAGCTGTTCTGGCTTCATTAATAAAAGTGCCTTGTTCAATGCGTTCCAGCTCCGAACTGATATCTTTCAGCTCAATTAAGGTGCTTTTTAGCCTTTCGGCGATGGGAGAAACCTCGCTACTGAATTTTTCTACACTTTGCAAAAGTCCGCTAGCTTCCTTAAGCTGGTTTATGCTTGCCCGTTCCGAATCAGACAGCAAGTAATTGGCCGAAACCAGGCTGCGCTTAATTTCTTCGGCATGCTCTAAAACTTTTAATTCCTGTTCTAGGCGTTCCTGTTCGCCTTCGGCCAGTCCGGCTTTATCCAATTCATTAAACTGAAATTGAATATAATCCTGGTCCGTTTTGGCTTTTTCAAAATCAGCGGTCAGCTGGCTTAGTTTACGGGCGGCTTGTTTATGCGTTTTAAAAGTTTGCTGGTATGTTTTTAAGGTTTCGGCATGCTTAGCCAGCGTGTCAACCACCAATAATTGAAAATCTTCATTATTAATGGCCAACGTAGCATGTTGCGAATGGATATCTATTAAATGCTCACTCATTAATTTCAGCGTGGCCAAATTAACCGGGGTATCATTAATAAAAGCCCGGGTTTTGCCGTCGGCAGAAATCTCTCGGCGTAAAACCGTTTCCGCTTCGTAATCCAGATCGTTTTCACCAAAAAAATCTTGTAGATGATAATCATTTATCAAAAAATGGCCTTCAATTACACACTTTTTATCTTGGTTAAAGAAATATTTGCTCTCTGCCCGCTGGCCTAAAATAAGCGACAGGGCACCTAAAATAATAGATTTACCGGCACCCGTTTCTCCGGTAAGAATGTTTAATTCTTTGGAAAAAGAGATATCCAGATTATCAATTAAAGCGTAATTTTTAATAGAAAGCCTTTGGAGCATTTTAGAATTTATTTGCGCTAAAATAACGAATTTGTATCATTCGCTAACCCGATAATAGAATTAGAAAACTATTTCTTTAAAGCCTCGTATTTAGAGGTGTTGGTGGGGTCTAAAGCAACCAGAATTTGGTAAGCGTTCATTTTGTCTACACTTACTGCGCCTTGTAAAATATTAACCATTTCATCGGCCTTGGCCGTAAAAAACAACTGACTCAACATAGCGCCTTGTTTCAATCGGTCTAGTTTCTGTAATTCTGGTAACATTTCTACCACTGCCTTTCTGCCTTTCGACGGGTTATCGGCCATTTCATCTAATCCAAACCGATGGTAAGTGTATACGCTTTCGCGGATGGGCAAAAAACTCTTATTGTTTAAATTCTCTATTAACCAATACCGGTTTCTTAAACCCTCAAAAGCCTTCCATCCACGGTTAGGAGAACTTTGGGCATTATCTAAAATGGTTTGTGCTTTGGCAAAATAAGGAGAACCACCCATTTTACTGAATGAATCATAATCCATTCCAACCACAATATTGGCATAAAAAGCCAGTAAAGAACTCAGATTGGCAATATAATTTTGGTCAGAAAAGTCGATAGCCTGTCCTTCGGCATAGTAAAAATCGAATTCTTTGTCGGTAAGGTTGAGAATAGTGCTATTGTATGAAGAATTATAAACCGGCCTGCTCGACTGAATTTGCGCTTCGGCCTTAAAATTAGGAGAAGATCCATCCCAATCGGTAATGGTAATAACCAGGTTGCAATCAATACGTTCGTTAGATTTTATCGGGTCAATACTCCATTTTTTACCATTCATGAAATCATTAATGGCAACTTCTAAAACTTCTAAAATACGCTTGTTGGTACTTTGTATTTGTGGCGACAGAATTTGAACTCTCGTGTTGAGGTCTTGTGCCATGCTTTGGTTAATAAAGCATCCAAAAATCGAAGCAAAAATCAACTTTCTGATCATGAAATTAAATTTAGAATTTTTTGGCAAATATCGGCCGCAACTTCCGTTTTGGGTTTTAAATCAAACGTTTCTGCATTCAAATTCTTATCAATCAGGGTGATTTTATTCAGATCACCTCTAAATCCGGCACCTTCATCATTTAATGAGTTTAACACGATTAAATCCAGGTTTTTCTTTCTGATTTTTTCAATGGCGTGTTCTTTTTCATTCTCGGTTTCCAGTGCAAAGCCCACTAAAAACTGCCCCGAATGCTTTATTTCACCTAATTGAAAAAGAATATCAGCAGTTTTTACCAAGTTAATGTTTAGGTTTTGATCTTTCTTTTTAATTTTCTGATCGGCCGTTAGCTCGGGTTTATAATCCGCTACCGCAGCACTCATAATTGTAATATCACTTTTCGGGAAATACTTCAATACCTCATCCAGCATTTCTGCCGCAGAAACAACATCAATCCGTTGAATATTTTTTGAATTCAGAGATACAGCACTTGGTCCGCTAATAAGCGTAACCTCGGCACCTAATTTGGCCAATTCCTCAGCCAAAGCAAAGCCCATTTTCCCCGAAGAATGATTGCCAATAAAGCGTACCGGATCGATAGCTTCATAAGTTGGGCCGGCGGTAACCAGTGCTTTTTTACCGGCTAATGGGAGTTTTTTTTTAAATTCTTGCAGGATAAATTCGATAATTTCCTCTGGTTCAGCCATTCGGCCCTCGCCAACCAGTCCGCTGGCCAGTTCGCCATGATTGGGCTTAATCATCCGGTTGCCGAAATCAATTAAGCCTTTCGTATTTTTTGCAGTAG
>CAZFAE010000008.1:0-2007 GCA_964516035.1 uncultured Sphingobacterium sp. | reverse complement strand
GGCTTAATCATCCGGTTGCCGAAATCAATTAAGCCTTTCGTATTTTTTGCAGTAGAAGGGTGCTTCCACATATCTAAATCCATTGCCGGAGCAAAATATACCGGGCATTTTGCAGAAAGATAAGTGGCTAGTAAAAGATTGTCGCAAATACCATGAGCCATTTTAGCCAGGGTATTTGCACTTGCCGGCGCAACCAGAAACAAATCGGCCCAAAGGCCTAAATCCACATGATTATTCCATTCGCCGGTGTCGGGTTTAAAATAATCAACCAGAACCGGTCTTTTAGAAAGTGTAGCAAGCGTTAGGGGCGTAATAAACTCCCGGGCATCCTTGGTCATTAAAACCTGAACTTCTGCCCCAGCTTTTACCAGCAAGCGAACCAAGCTGGCTGCTTTATAACTGGCAATGCTTCCGCAGATACCCAAGATTACTTTTTTGCCCTTAAGCATAGCAGCCTGGTTTTATCAGGATTATTGTTCCTTAGAAGGATTGCGGTGATATACTTTACCATTGGTAAATTCATCAACGGCAATTAAAGTAGCTTTAGGTAAACGCTCGTAGTGTTTAGAAATTTCAATCTGCTCACGGTTTTCAAAAACTTCCTCTAAGTTGTCATTCGAAGAAGCAAATTCAGCCAGCTTAGCATGAAGCTCTTCTTTCATATTGCTAGAAATCTGGTTGGCACGCTTAGCAATAACTACCAGCGACTCGTAGATGTTGCCGGTATCTTTATCTAAATCACGCAAATCGCGGGTAATAGTGCTTGTAGGAATTGATGGTTTATTTGTCATTTTATTGATTTTTATTGTCTTCAGTTTTTACTTCTTTAGCTTTAATTTCAGCTTCAATGGCTGCCAATATCTTTTTTGCTTCTACGATACCCTTTTCAGAGTCTATTTTTAGTTGTTCCGTATCTTTTAAATAAATGCTCTCTGGTGAACTCTCTGCAAATTCATTAGCCATTTGGATAGTCTCGTTAAAACGCTCCTCTTGTTTAGTCTCAAAACTATTTTTTGCATACAAGTACTGAGATTTAATAGTTAAAAACTCCATTTCCTCGGCATACTTCGTATCCGGAAAATCACGCATAGAATTCTTAAATGCAATAACGGCAGACTTATAATCGCCAATGTCCAGATAAAGCTTAGCGTTCTCAAAAGACTTGCTTTCCAATTTATTCCTTAAATCCTGTATAAGATTACCCGCTTCAGCAACTCGCTCACTTTTTGGATACAAATTAATGAACAACTGTAAAGCTTCAATAGCCTTTAATGTGTTTGTCTGATCTAAAGTAAAGCCCGGCGATTCGAGATATAAACAATAAGCAGACATAAACCTGCATTCTTCTGATTTTGGACTAGTAGGATAACTATCGGCAAACGTTTTAAAATGATAACGTGCCGTAGTATAATCTCTTAGTTTATAATTGGTGTATGCAAAATAGTAATATAGGTCTTCTGCTTCGGTACGCCCCCTATATCGCTGAACTAAATCATCAAATAAAGTGAGTGCCTTATTATAGTCCTTCTTTTCGTAAAACTTAACAGCTGCCTGGTATTTCTTTGCAATATCATTACTGGAGCGCAGTTTCTCAAAGGAACTTTTGCAACCCTGTGCTAAAAACAACACGACCATTAAACTTAATAAACCTATACGCTTATTCATAAACATCTTGCAAAGATAGCTGAATTCTTTAAACATTAATCAATTAATCACTTTGCTAAACTATAATAGGCATTCTAATTTGACAACGAGTTTAACAATCTTTAACATCACCACTATTATTTTAAAAAAATACGGCCTGATTTACAGTCGGTTGCGCAAACATTGCTTATTACTCTTGCCAGTGTCTAAAATCTCAGCTATATTTGAAGCCCTGCAATAGAAAAGGCTAAGCTCCGTTCAATTGCAGAAAGTTCTTATAAATTTTGTTTTTTTTATTTTAGCCCTTGCGGGGACGAAAAATACTTCTACCTTTGCAGTCCGCCAAAAGAGGGGAAGAAAAAA
>CAZFAE010000007.1:0-55751 GCA_964516035.1 uncultured Sphingobacterium sp. | reverse complement strand
TAAATACTAAATACTAAATACTAAATACTAAATACTAAATACTAAATACTAAATACTAAATATACTCGTTCCCGAAACGCTGTTTTACGTCAGCCACAATCTTTTTTACGCTCTGTTCTTCTTCTTTAGAGCAAATCAAAAGCGTATTGTTGTCTTCAACCACAATAAAGTCGTGCAGGCCCTGTAAAACCACCAGTTTGCCCTTGGGTACGTTCACCATGCAATTGGATGAATCGTACATCATCACGTTTTCTTGAGGGATTACGGCGTTACCTACATAATCTTTTTCAGCTAATGAATAAACGGAAGCCCAGGTGCCCAAATCAGACCAGCCGAAAGCAGAAGGTTTTACGTACACATTATCTGCCTTTTCCATGATGCCATAATCAATAGAAATGTTGGTGCACTGATAATAGGCAGTTTGGATGAAGTCTTTTTCTTGAGGAGTATTGTAAGCCTCTGTTCCATCTTTAAAAATTTCGTTCATCTCCGGTAAAAAATTAGCGAATGCCTTTAAAATACTTTGCACTGACCAAACAAAAATTCCGGCATTCCATAAAAAATCACCGCTTTGCAGGAAAGATTTGGCAATTTCTAGATCTGGTTTTTCGGTAAATGTTTTTACCCGATGAAAGTCATCGGCCAGAACCGGGCTGTTATACTGAATATAGCCGTAACCGGTATCGGGCCGTGAGGGTTTAATGCCTAAAGTAATGAGGCAATCGTTTTTAGCCGCAATTTCAAATGATTTTAAAATAGATTCTTTAAATACGTCTTCCTCTAAAATTAAATGATCGGAAGGAGCCACCACTACCACCGCATTTGGATTAAGCTGCTGGATTTTATGCATGCCATAAGCCACGCAGGGTGCCGTATTACGCATCACCGGTTCGGTTAAAATCTGCTGATCTTTGATACCCGGGATTTGAGTTTTAACCAAATCGGTATAATGTTCGTTGGTAACGATGTATATGTTTTCTTGAGGTACAATTTTTGAAAACCGATCGTATGTTCCCTGAATTAGGGTTTTTCCTGTACCTAAAATATCGATAAACTGTTTAGGGTGCTTAGTTCTGCTGATTGGCCAGAAACGGCTGCCCACTCCACCGGCCATAATGAGCACATAGTTGTTTTTCATATCGCAGAATTAAATAATTCCTTCTTTTAATAGGTCGTGTAGATGTATAATGCCGGCGTATTTATTGTCGGCGGTAACCAATAATTGGCTAATGTTTCGTTCACGCATTAAGGTTAAGGCATTAACTGCCAGTTCTGCGCCATCCATAGTTTTCGGATTTTTACCCATAATATCTTTAGCCAACAACTGATCTGAAAATTGTCCTTTTTCAAGCATTCTTCTGATATCGCCATCGGTAACAACGCCAATAATCTGTTCGTCTTCTACCACTGCTACAGCGCCAAGTCTGTTTTTGGTGATTTCAATAATTAATTGTTGGATAGGTGTTTGCAGACTTACCTGAGGTTTTTCGTTCTGAGCGGCCAGATCGCTCACTTTTAAATATAAGCGTTTTCCCAAAGAGCCGCCCGGATGATAACGGGCAAAATCTGAGCTGGTAAATTCGCGGCATTCTACTAAGCAAACCGCTAAGGCATCGCCCATGGCTAATTGTGCAGTGGTGCTGGTGGTTGGCGCTAAATTATGCGGACAGGCTTCCTGCTCGATTGTAGTATCCAAAACGATATCGGCTTGTTTGGCCAAAAAAGATTGGGTGTCGCCCACAATTCCCACCAAAATATTGCCCGATTGTTTGAGAAGGGGAGTTAATATTTTAATTTCGGGAGTATTTCCGCTTTTAGAAATACAGATCACTAAATCATTTTGCTGGATGATACCCAAATCGCCATGAATGGCATCGGCGGCATGCATAAAAACTGCAGGTGTGCCGGTAGAATTGAAGGTGGCCACAATCTTTTGGGCAATGATGGCACTTTTGCCAATTCCAGTGATAATCACTCTTCCGTTTAAGGCTAAAATAAGATTTACAGCCTTTACAAAATCGCCGTTTAAGCGTTCTGAAACGCATTTGATGCCATCAATTTCGAGCATTAAGGCCTTTTTGGCTAAAAGCAAAATATCGTCACTTTGTTTCAAATGTATTTTATTTAATAATTGTTAGAATATTCAGCAAATTTATGTTATTTTGAAGTCTAATATCACACAATTCACAATTTTTTCCCATTTTCTTCTTTAATAATGGAGGTAAAAAAGTCATTATTTGACAACTTACAGCATTTCTTTGGGTTTGATAATTTCAAGGGAGACCAAGAAAGTATCATTACCAGTATCCTCCAAAAGAAGGATACTTTCGTAATTATGCCTACTGGTGGTGGTAAATCAATTTGCTACCAGTTGCCGGCTTTAATGAGCGAAGGTACCGCCCTGGTTATTTCTCCGCTTATTGCCCTGATGAAAAATCAGGTGGATCAAATGCGGGCATTTGGGGGAACCAATCACATTGCACATTTTTTGAACTCTTCTCTTAATAAAGCAGAAATTACTCAAGTAAAGCAGGATATTTTAAATGGAGATACTAAATTACTGTATGTTGCTCCAGAATCTTTAGCCAAGGCCGAGAATATTGATTTTTTAAGATCAATTCCGGTATCGTTTGTGGCAGTAGATGAAGCCCACTGTATTTCTGAATGGGGGCATGATTTCAGACCCGAATACCGTAAAATACGCCAGGTAATTAATGCCTTGGGCGAGAATATACCCATTATTGCTTTAACAGCCACAGCAACCCCTAAAGTACAGCAGGATATTCAGAAAAATTTGCAAATGACGGATGCTGTTTTGTTTAAATCGTCTTTTAACCGTCCCAATTTGTATTACGAAGTACGGGCAAAGCGGGATGTGGTAAAGGAGATGATCCGTTACATCAAAACACAGCCGGGCAAATCGGGTATTATTTATTGTCTGAGCCGTAAAAAGGTAGAAGAAATTGCAGGTGCTTTAAACCTGAATGGTATCAAGGCTTTGCCCTACCATGCCGGCTTAGATCCTAAAGTACGGGCCGATACACAAGATGCTTTTTTGATGGAAGATGTGGACGTAATTGTGGCCACCATTGCTTTTGGAATGGGTATTGATAAACCGGATGTGCGTTTTGTTATCCATCATGATATTCCTAAAAGCATGGAAGGGTACTACCAGGAAACCGGCCGCTCGGGCAGAGATGGGGGTGAGGGCGTTTGTTTAGCTTTTTATTCTGAAAAAGACATTGATAAACTAACCAAGTTTATGAAAGATAAGCCGGTTTCTGAACGCGAAATTGGTACACAAATACTCAAAGAAGTAATCGATTATTCAGAATCATCGGTTTGTCGCCGTCAGCAGATTCTGCATTATTTTGGGGAGAATTTTAATGAGGCCGGCTGCAATGGGATGTGTGACAATTGCCGTGCTCAGAGAAAGCATTTTGATGCCGAAATACAGCTGCATAAAACCCTCAGCATTGTTTCAGATTTTGGCGAAAAATTTGATGATTTATATATATTCAACTTTATGCTGGGTAAAGAAACCCAGCAATTAACCTCTTACGAGCATCATAAACATCCTTTATTTGGCACCGGTAAAGAAGATGGAGAAATACTCTGGAAATCTTTACTTCGCCAGGCTGTATTAAATAATTATCTCCAAAAAGATATAGATAATTATGGTTTGCTGAAGCTAACCAAGCTGGGTAAAAATTTCATTCAAAATCCGCATCCCGTCAGGTTTATTTTAAATAACCCCATGGAAGGAGCGGATGAAGAAAGCGATGAGCAGGTTCAGCAAGGTACTGCGGTTTTAGATACTCAGTTGCTGCAATTACTTAGAGATTTACGCAAAAAAATAGCCAAACAGCAAAATTTGCCGCCTTTTGTTATTTTTCAAGATCCATCACTCGAAGAAATGTGTACCCATTACCCGGTAAATACTGAAGAGTTGAAGCAAATTTCTGGCGTAGGTACCGGCAAAGCCATGAAATTTGGCGCACCTTTTACTTCGCTTATTAAATCGTATGTAGAAGAAAATGATATCGACCGTCCGGTAGATTTGATTATTAAAAGTGCGGCCAATAAATCGGCCATCAAGGTTTCTATCATCCAAAATATAGACCGGCAAATTGCTTTGGAGGATATTGCTTCTTCTAAAAAGCTTTCTTATCAGGAGATTTTAAAAGAAGTAGAATCAATTGTAAACTCGGGTACTAAACTCAATTTGAACTATTATATCGACGAAATGATTGATGAAGATAGACAAGACGAAGTTTATGATTATTTTCGCGGTGCAGAAGAAGATTCTATAAATCAGGCGCTCGAAGAATTGGGCAATGATGAGTATACTCTCGAAGAAATTCAACTGATGCGTATTAAATTTTTATCAGAATTAGGCAATTAAATGATTATACAAAATATCCCCCAAATTAAGTTTACCGATTCTAACAATTTCTTTTTAATGGCCGGTCCCTGCGCCATCGAAAGTGAAGAAATGGCTTTGCGTATTGCAGAGCGAATTGTAGAAATTACCAATCGTTTGCAAATTCCTTATATTTTTAAAGGATCGTACCGCAAAGCAAATCGTTCACGTATTGATTCTTTTACCGGTATTGGCGATGAAAAAGCCTTGAAAATTTTAGCCAAAGTAAGTAAAGAATTTGGCGTACCTACCGTTACCGATATACACGAAAGTAGCGAAGCCGCCATGGCCGCAGCTTATGTAGACGTGTTGCAAATCCCGGCATTTTTATGTCGTCAAACTGATTTATTAATCGCGGCAGCAAACACCGGAAAAGTAATTAATATTAAAAAAGGACAGTTTCTTTCGGCTGGTTCAATGAAATTTGCAGTTGATAAAGTGAAAGACTCGGGCAACGCCAATGTGATTTTAACCGACCGTGGTAATACTTTTGGCTACCAGGATTTGATTGTTGATTTTCGCGGTATTCCGGAAATGCGTGAATTCGGCGTACCGGTAGTAATGGATTGTACGCACTCTTTACAGCAACCCAACCAAGGCAGTGGTGTAACCGGTGGTAAACCAGCATTGATTGAAACCATTGCCAAAGCGGCCATTGCCGTAGGTGCCGATGGTTTATTTATCGAAACTCATCCTGATCCAGCGCAAGCTAAATCTGATGGAGCCAATATGCTTCATTTAGATAATTTAGAAGCCTTATTAACCAAATTGGTTCGTTTACGTCAGGCGATATTATAATACGACCCGTCGTTTCGAAAGGAGTGAAAAATCTCATTGTTTTTATATTAAAAAAGCCCCGATTTTGATCGAGGCTTTTTTTGTGTTTCGTCATTTCGATTTCCGATTTATCGGGAAGAGAAATCTTTGGTGTATCAGAGATTTCTGCTCTCCCGAAAATGCGGGATCGTTCGAAATGACGTTAAGGGGTTATCAAACCCGATAAGTATCCGCTTTCCAGTTCTGAATAGCCTGTTTAATAGCTTTCTCGCTTAAACTCTCCTTTACGGCACGTGTTGCTAGAGCAGCAAATTCGGCATCAGAAGCAAAACGTAATCCTACAATTTGTCTAACGCTCAATTCAGCCGGTAAGGCTTTCCCGGTTAAAATGAAATGTCTCAGATTTTCTTCGGCACAAATAGCACGGTCTTGTGCTTTTAGGGCGAAAAGGCGGGTAAATGCTGCAATTAAAAAGGCACTTACAAACAACAATGTAATTAATGAGGCTGAATAAAAAGCTTCAGTACCGGCAGATTGAGAAAGGTTTTTGATTGAACCAATAAATCCAAGGGATAAAAAGGCAGTTAAAACATAGTGATAACCCGGTACCATACGGGCGTGGTTTTTGAAATTTTGTTCCATGATTTAGGTTTGTTTTTGTTTAATTATCGTGTTGCCACAGGGTCTCTCGAAGAGGACCCTGTGGTTTAGCTAGCAGGGTCCTCTTCGAGAGACCCTGCTAGTACATTTATCTTCCAAATATTTCTGTTAAAAACAATTTTAAATGTTCCCAAGAGCGTTTGTCGGCTTTCTCATTATAAGCAGCCCCTCTTGATTTATCCATACCGGCTTCAACTTGGGTAAAGGCATGAACCGCATCGGCATAATAAATCATTTGCCAATCTGCTTTAGCATCACGCATTTCCTGATGAAAATCTTTGATTTCCTTTTCAGATTCATACGGATCGTCCGCACCATGCAAAACCAATACTTTAGTTTTAATAGCTTGTGGAGGTCTGGTTGTTGCTTTTAATAAAGAACCATGGAAAGAAATTACGCCGCTAACCGGTAAATTGGCACGGGCAGCCTCAATAGCCCCCGTACCACCAAAGCAATAACCCATTACGGCAATACGCTTAGGGTCGGCACCTTGTTTAATTAATTCGTCAATAGCTGCTTTAATTCTGGATTGAAAAAGGGCAAAATCATTTTTATACTTTCCTGCTAATGCTCCGGCCTCCTGCTGATTTGTTGGTTGTACACCTTCGCCATAAATATCCGCCGCTAAGGCATGATAACCTAAAGCCGCTAATTTATTAGCTGAGTTTTTCTCATGATTTGATAAACCCATCCATTGGTGTATAATAACCACTCCCGGCTTACCTACATAATCCGCCTTAGCTAAATAACCAGCTAATTGGGTATTGCCATCTTTGTATTTTACCAGTTTACCTTGTGCTTGCATGCTCTTCATACCAAGTAAAGATAAAGACATCACTAAAATTGTTTTGAAATAGTTCATTTTGATTTATTTTAAGGAATATTTAAGTATTTATGTGTTTGTAATGAGATTTCCCAACGTGGGTTTTGCATCACATAATCAATAATTTGAGGAGTCATTTCGGCCGATTTTGACCATTCTGGCTGCAGGTATAATTTGCAGTCTGGAGAAACGTGCTGGGCATGCTCTTCGGCCCAGGCAAAATCAGATTTATTAAATACAATTACTTTTAATTCTCCCGCCAGGGGCAAAATATCGGGGCGTGGAGATTTAAATTTTTTAGGAGATAAACAAATCCAGTCCCAGTTGCCCGAAAGGGGATAAGCGCCCGAAGTTTCGATAAAGGTTTTAATTCCTTTTTTCTGCAATTCGGCAGTCAGGTAATCTAAATTGTATAAAAGTGGTTCGCCGCCGGTAATAACCACGGTTTTACCCGGATATTGTTCGGCATTTTTAACGATCTGGTCTGCAGCAGTGAGCGGATGCAATTCGGCATCCCAGCTTTCTTTCACATCGCACCAGTGGCAACCTACATCACAACCGCCTAAACGAATAAAATAAGCGGCTTTTCCGGAATGAAATCCTTCACCCTGAATGGTGTAGAATTCTTCCATAAGCGGTAATAAAGATCCATCGGCTGGAATTTGGTGCGGCATATCGTAAATTAGATTGCAAATATACAGAAAGCCCTTTAGCTAATGAGATGGATTAAACTATATGACCCGAAAATTATGGAGGAACCTGATTTTATTCGGCTTTTAAAAGTAGAAGGCAAAAAAATCTGTTTGGTTAAATCCGGAAATCAAATTTATGCTACCCAAAATCGCTGTCCACATGCCGGAGGAGACCTTTCTCAAGGATCGTGTAAAAATGGAAAACTAATTTGCCCAATTCATCGTTATGAATATGATTTAGTTAGCGGAAGAGGCGCACCCGGCCAAGGCGACTATATCAACACTTATCCAATTGAAATTAGATTGGATGGTATTTATATCGGATTAAATGAATCATGGTTAAAACTCAAGAAATTACTCCCCTGGATGTACAAATCCAACAAATAGATCACCTTACAGAGCATTTTTATCTTTATAAAGGCTTTGATGCCGAACACTATTTTAATACCGATGCTTTACAGGAATTGTTTTTTGGCGATGGACATTTAATAGATGCCAGCTTTGAGCAGCCTTTGGAATTTACCTTAAGCAGTTTTTTACAGGCTGTTCATAAACAAATAGAGGAAGGCAACGCTAGTTTTTTCGTACAGCAAGAAATTGGAGATAAAACGCATATCTATGGGAAAACGGCCCAGCGTTTAAGTGTGTACGAATATTCCAATACCAAAGATGCTGCTGTTAAATGGAAACATGGCGTAAACTTGATTCAATATATTTTTCTGGATAAGCGCTGGTTGATTTCGGCCATGATTTGGCAGGATGAAAGCAAAGATTTTCCTATTCCAAAGGAATATTTAGCTTAATCGCGTTTAACAGCCTGACGATTAAATAATTGCCAGCGATTGTTTGCCCATATCCAGGTTTCGAGCACCCTCAGTTTAACCTCAAAGGCTTTGCCTTGCAATTCGCCGTTTACTTTAACTTGCCTGCGAACGGTCGCCAGCTTTTTGGTTATTGTAATTTCGTTGACGCCCAGATCGACAATGGAATTGTATTTTAAATAAGCGTTTTGCAGATGTTGGAGTAAATCGGACTTGCTTTCGATTAAGCCATTGGAATGGCCTACGCTTAGTTTTTCGTGCATTATTTTTTGTAATTCAAATAAATCTCCATGAACCAAGCCGCTATCTAAAGCTGCATAAGCCTGCTGGAGTAATTTTTCTTTGGGTGTTTGCTGTGCAAAAGCCGAAAAACTAAGCGAAAGAACTAAGAGAAAGGCAAGGATAATCGTTTTTCTCTTCATCGTGTAAAACAGATTAAGCGTAAACTTCTTTTTTAGCTGCCGCTAAAGTGTTTTTCAATAAACCGATGATAGTCATCAGGCCAACACCGCCCGGTACTGGGGTAATCCAAGAAGCCAATGGAGCTACGCCTTCAAAATCTACATCACCATATAATTTAAAACCGGTTTTAGTTTCGGTGCTGTTTTCGCGGTTCATGCCCACATCAATAATAACTGTACCAGGTTTTACCATATCGGCCGTAATGAAGTTCTTTTTACCAATGGCCACCACTAAAATGTCTGCAGATTTGGTGTAAGAAGCAATATCGGCCGTTTTGCTGTGGCAAAGCGTTACCGTGCAATTGCCCGGCTGGGTGTTTCTGGCCATTAAAATGCTCATGGGCAAGCCCACAATCTGGCTGCGGCCCACTACTACGCAATGTTTTCCGCTGGTTTCAATGCCGTATTCGGCTAATAATAAAGTAATCCCGTAAGGTGTAGCCGGAATAAAGCAAGGCAGATTGCGCTGCATACGGCCCAGATTAATGGGATGAAAGCCATCCACATCTTTACGAAAATCTATTTTTTCGGTTACTTTTTCCGGGTCGATGTGTTTAGGAAGGGGCAATTGCACAATCAAGCCATCCACTTCCGGGTCCAGGTTTAATTTCTCGATTTGGTTCAGTAGTTCATCTTCGGTAACGCCGGGCTCAAAACGAATAAGGGTGGAACGGAAACCCACGGTTTCGCAATTCTTCATTTTGCTGGCCACATACGTTTCGCTTCCGCCATCGCTGCCCACTAAAATAGCAACCAGATGCGGCTTGCGACCTAATTTCTGAGCCACTTCAGCAGCTTCAACAGCAATTTCCTGCTTCAGCTTGTTTGATACGTATTTACCGTCGAGTAATTGCATGTTTTCGGGTTGAGGGTTGTATGTTGTAAGTTGCAAGCTATTTTATACCTAAAATTTACAACCTATAACCTACAACTCGATTAGTCTAACTTCAATACCGCCATAAACGCAGATTGCGGAATTTCCACATTACCTACCTGGCGCATTCTTTTCTTACCTTTTTTCTGTTTTTCTAATAATTTACGCTTCCGCGAGATATCACCACCATAACACTTGGCCGTTACATCTTTACGCAAAGCCCTCACGGTTTCGCGGGAAATGATTTTAGCTCCGATAGAAGCCTGGATAATGATTTCGAATTGCTGGCGTGGCAATAACTCCTTCAATTTTTCGCAAATTTTCTTACCAAAATCGTAAGAATTACTGCGGTGAATTAAAGAAGAAAGCGCATCCACCGGCTCGCTGTTCAATAAAATATCTAAACGTACCAAGTCCGAACGACGATAACCGATTTGGTGATAATCGAACGAAGCATAACCTTTAGAAATGGTTTTCAAACGGTCGTAAAAATCAAATACAATTTCGCCCATCGGCATTTCAAAAATCAATTCAACCCGGTCTGAAGTGAGGTAAGACTGGTTCATGATAATTCCACGTTTCTGAATACAAAGCGACATTACCGGACCCACAAAATCGGCTTTGGTGATGATGCTGGCCTTGATAAAAGGCTCTTCTACATACTCTAACTTGCTTGGATCGGGCAAATCGGAAGGATTATGTACTTGCAATTCTTCGCCTTTAGTGGTAAAAGCCAGGTACGACACGTTGGGCACGGTAGTAATTACCGTCATGTCGAATTCACGTTCTAAACGCTCCTGGATAATCTCCATGTGCAGCATACCCAAAAATCCGCAACGGAAACCAAAGCCTAAAGCTGCAGACGATTCGGGTTCAAAAACAATCGAAGCATCGTTCAATTGCAATTTGTGCATGCTTTCGCGAAGGTCTTCGTAATCTTCGGTATCTACCGGGTAAATACCGGCAAAAACCATCGGTTTTACTTCTTCAAAACCCTTAATGGCTTCTTTAGTTGGTTTATCTACATGGGTAATGGTGTCGCCCACTTTAACTTCTCGGGCTTCTTTAATTCCGGAAATGATATAACCTACATCCCCGGTTTTAACTACATCTCTCGATTCCTGGTTCAGTTTCAGAATCCCGATATCCTCGGCATAATATTCTTTGCCGGTAGCCACAAACTTTACTTTGTCGCCTTTACGGATTTCGCCGTTTACTACTTTAAAATAGGCTACAATTCCGCGGAAGGAATTATAAACCGAATCGAAAATTAAAGCCTGCAATTCGCCGGTAGGGTTTCCTTTCGGAGCCGGAACACGGTGAACAATGGCTTCTAAAATCTCTAGTACGCCTAATCCGGTTTTACCCGATGCGGCTAAAATATCTTCTCTTTTGCAACCCAATAAATCAACAATTTGGTCTTTTACCTCTTCGGGCTGGGCACCCGGTAAATCCATTTTGTTTAAAATCGGAATAATTTCCAGATCGTGTTCTAAGGCTAAATATAAATTGGAAATGGTTTGCGCCTGAATCCCCTGAGCCGCATCAACAATCAACAATGCGCCTTCACAGGCCGCAATAGAACGCGAAACCTCGTAAGAAAAATCTACGTGTCCCGGCGTGTCAATCAGGTTGAAAATGTATTTCTGGCCATTCAGCTCATAATTCATCTGAATAGCGTGACTTTTAATCGTGATACCACGTTCACGCTCCAAATCCATATCATCCAGCAGCTGAGCCTGAGCCTCCCGCTTAGAAATGGTATTGGTATATTCTAATAATCGATCCGCTAAAGTGCTCTTTCCGTGATCGATGTGTGCAATAATGCAAAAGTTACGTATATGCTCCATTCGAAGCGCAAAGATAGGGTATTGACGGCAGATTTAGAACCCAAATTTATAGGGGTTTATGCATTCAAATTTTAAACCTAAATTCGCCAGGTGAACAATTACGATGCCATTATTATAGGGGGAGGAGCCTGCGGCCTGATGTGTGCTGTTCAGGCCGGATTTTTGGGTAAGAAAACCCTGATTTTAGAGAAGACGGAAAAAGTGGGTGCTAAAATTCTTATTTCCGGCGGCGGCCGTTGTAATTACACCAATTTATACGCTTCCGCGGAGAATTTTATCTCCGAAAATCCGCATTTTATTAAATCTTCCTTTTCGCAATGGACGGTAGAGGATACCCTCACTTTTTTTGAGAGTTATGGGATAGAAGGGCAGGAGAAAACCCTGGGTCAGCTATTTCCAAGCACTAATAAAGCCAAAGATATTGTGGCCGTTTTCGAAAACCTTTGTAAAGATTTAGAACAAGATATTCAGTGCAATGCCGAAGTACAATCGGTAACACAAATAGCCGAAGGATTTGAAATTGCTTACGAACAAAATGGCAAGCAGAAAATTATTCAATGCGCTAAAGTGGTACTCGCCTCCGGCGGATTACCTATTGCTAAAATGGGGGCAACCGATTTTGCTTTAAAAACCGCCCGCTCTTTCGGCTTAAACATAACAGAAACGGCTCCAGCCTTGGTTCCCTTAACTATTACGGGTAAAGATGCCGATTGGTATGCTCAACTTTCGGGTAACTCTGTTTTTTGCCGGGTGTATAATGAGGAAATTAGTTTCCAGGAAAATATACTCTTTACCCATTGGGGCCTTAGCGGACCGGCTATTCTGCAAATTTCATCTTACTGGCGCCCCGGGCAGACTTTTACGATAGATTTATTGCCCGAAAGTTCCATTTTGGATAGTATTAATTCGGAACGTTTAAAAAATGGCAAACAGTTGCTTTATCATTTCTTAGCTAATATCTACACCAAAAAACTGGCCGATGCCATGGGTAAATTCCTGCCTTTAGAAAAGAATTTAGCTTCGCTTAGCAAAGCAGATTTAGAAGCCATTGAGCAATTTATACATCATTTTAAGGTAAAGCCTGCCGGCGATAAAGGTTACGATAAAGCTGAAGTGATGCGGGGTGGCGTAGATACCAACGAATTATCTTCTAAAACCCTGGAAGCTAAAAAAGTACCCGGCTTGTATTTCGGCGGCGAAGCCGTAGATATTACCGGTTGGCTGGGCGGCTATAATTTTCAGTGGGCTTGGGCCAGCGGTTATGTTATTGCCCAAAATCTGTAATTTTAGAAAATGACCATCCAGCAGGTTTTAAAACAATATTGGGGCTACGATACCTTCCGTTCTTTACAGGAAGAAGTCGTGCAGTCGGTATTGGATGGAAACGATACGCTGGCGCTGATGCCTACCGGAGGTGGTAAATCCATTTGTTTTCAGGTGCCGGCCATGGCTCAGGAAGGGATTTGCATAGTGGTTTCGCCCTTGATTGCCCTGATGAAAGATCAGGTAGAAAATCTAAAATCCCGTGGAATTGAAGCCGTGGCTATTTTTTCGGGAATGGGCAAACGGGAAATCGATATCCTGCTTGATAATTGTATTTACGGGAAGATCAAATTCTTATATATATCGCCGGAAAGGCTTTTATCTCCATTAGTTAAAGAACGCATTCGTCATATGAAGGTGAATTTGTTTGCCATTGATGAAGCGCATTGTATTTCGCAATGGGGTTATGATTTTCGCCCGCCGTACTTGCATTTAGCCACTTTACGCGATTTGCATCCGAAGGTCCCATTTTTGGCTTTAACGGCCACGGCCACCGAAAGGGTAGCGCAGGATATCACCGAAAGGTTAGCTTTTAAAAAAGACTTTCAGATTTACCGTAAGTCATTTGAACGTATAAACCTTAGTTATGTAGTTGCCAAAGAAGAAAACAAATTCCGCAGGCTGATGCGGGTGGTGAAACAGGTAAAAGGTACGGGCATTATTTATGTGCGCAATCGCCGCGAAACTCAGGAAGTAGCCCGGCAATTAACTTTGCAGGGAATTAATGCTTCTTTTTACCATGCCGGTTTATCCGCCGAAGAGCGTACTAAAAGACAGGATGACTGGAAAAGCGGCCGGGTACCGCTAATTGTTGCGACCAATGCTTTTGGGATGGGTATTGATAAGCCCGATGTGCGCTATGTGGTGCATTTAGATTTGCCGGATAGCCTGGAGGCTTATTATCAGGAGGCCGGCCGTGCCGGTCGGGATGAGAAAAAAGCCTATGCCGTTTTACTTTTTAATGGGGCTGATATCCTGCAATTGCAGAAAAAATTAGCCCAGAGTTTTCCCTCAGTTAAAGAAATTCAGGAAATTTATCATCATTTGGGCAATTATTTCCAATTGGCTTATGGCGCCGGAGAAGGAGTAACGTTATCTTTTGACATTGGCGATTTTTGCAGCCGCTATAAGTTGGAAGCGCTTAAAACACTAAATGCTCTCAAAATTTTAGAACGGGAAGAATATCTCGCCTTGAGCGAAAGCGTTTATCTGCCTTCGCGAGTAAAAATTGTGGTTGATCATGAAACACTGTACAAATTTCAAATCAGCCAGCCGGCATATGATGGTTTATTAAAAACCTTATTGCGTTCTCATGGAGGTTTGTACGATCATTATATGCCGATAAAGGAAACGGAAATTGCGAAAAGGGCCGATTTAAACCGGAACGAAGTGCGTAAAATGCTTCAAAAGCTCGAAAGCCTGGAATTGGTGAGCTATCTGGCACAAACCGATCAGCCGCAAATTGCTTTTTTAACGCCTAGGGCAGAGCGCCAACATTTGCACATCAATCATCAATACCTGGCCGAACGGTTTCGCATTTATGAGCATCAAATCCAGTCGGTTATTGCCTATGCCAATTCGCAAAGCTGCCGTTCGCAGCAATTGTTAGCTTATTTTGATGAACAAAATGCACCGGTTTGTGGGGTTTGCGACTGGTGCCTGGATCAAAAGAAATTGGGCAAGCAACATGAGATAGAAAAAGAGATTAGGATCGAGATTTCATCGCTTTTAAGCGCAAATAAAATGAAACTGGAAGAACTAATTCCAAGTGTAAAAGCCGGAAACGAGGAGCAAAGACTGGCCCAATTCCGCGAATTACTGGATGCCGGACAGATTAAAAATATCGGCGAACAATTTTATATTTAAAGCAAACAATATGATTTAAGCGGTGTTGAATGATTGTATAAACTCCATCATATAATCAGAAGAGTTGTTCTACGGAACGGCTCTTCTTTTTTTATGGCTAATATTTTATGCTTACTTTCGGATAAGCATGCAAGAAAAAAACAATCCCAAAACCATTCGTTCATGGGCCATGTTCGATTGGGCCAATTCGGCTCATAGTCTGGTTATTACCTCCACTATTTTTCCGGTTTATTATACGGTAATTACTACCAGCGAAGAATTTGGAGATAAAGTCACCTTTTTTGGGCGCACTTTCGTGAATACAGCACTTTCTAATTATGCCTTGGCATCGGCTTATCTTTTAATGGCTTTTTTGCTGCCCATTTTATCATCGGTTTCCGATTATCATGGGAATAAGAAGACTTTCATGAAGTTTTTCACCTACCTGGGCGGTTTATCCTGTATGGGTTTATACTTTTTTAATAAAAGCAACCTGGAATGGGGTATTATTTGTTTTGCCATGTCTATGGTGGGCTGGACCGGAGGCGTTCTGTTCAGTAATTCGTATTTACCCGAAATAGCGACACCCGATCAGCAGGATAGGGTAAGTGCCAAAGGTTTTGCCTGGGGATATATCGGCAGTGTAATTCTGCAATTAATCTGTTTCCTTTTTGTTTTAATGCCCGATTGGTTCGGTATTACCGATATGTCTTTCCCGCCACGTTTGTCTTTTCTTTTAGTTGGATTATGGTGGATAGGCTTTGCGCAAATTCCTTTTGCCAAATTACCTGCCGGCAGTGCCAACTATAAAAAAATAAATAAGAGCTTAATTCACAGTGGTTTTGAAGAGTTGCATAAAGTTTGGTTGCAGGTAAAAACCATGCGTATTCTTAAACTGTTTCTTTTGGCTTTCTTTTTCTATTCGATGGGTGTACAAACCATCATGCTGGTAGCGGCCAATTTTGGAGAGAAAGTATTGCATTTAGGCACCGCTAAATTAATCATCACAATTTTACTCATTCAGTTGGTGGCCATCGTAGGAGCTTTTGTCATGTCATCATTAGCTGTGAAAATTGGCAATTTTAAAGTATTGGTATTTGTGGTGTTCATTTGGATTTTGGTTTGTATAGCCGCTTATTTTACTACCACCGAATACCAGTTTTATGTTTTGGCCTGTATTGTGGGTTTAGTTATGGGCGGGATACAGTCGCTTTCGCGATCTACTTATTCCAAATTATTACCCGAAAATACGCCAGATACAGCTTCCTACTTTAGTTTTTACGATGTAACCGAGAAGCTGGCCATCGTAATTGGTTTGCTCAGTTTTGGTTATATCGAAGAGTTTACGGGCAATATGCGCAATTCTGCGGTTTCATTGGTTACTTTTTTTACGCTGGGCTTAATTGTTTTATTGACGATTTTAAGAGAAAAAGGTAAGGCCATCCCCGGAAAATCCATTTAATTTTCGAAATTTATCCGAAATTCCAATTGAGCTGATGACCGTAGAACTTTTTATCCCTTGCTTTATAGACCAGGTTTATCCTGAAACAGCTCAAAATACCTTTAAATTGCTCGAAAAGGCAGGATGTAAAGTGATTTACAATCCTGAACAAACCTGCTGCGGACAACCGGCCTTTAATGCAGGTTATTGGGATGAAGCTAAAGAAGTAGGCACCAAATTTCTAAACGATTTTTCAGAAAACCGGTTTATTGTTTCGCCATCTGCTTCATGCACCGGCATGGTGAAGAATTATTACAACGATTTATTTACCAATACGGTGGTGCACAATAAATGCCGTAATATCCAGAGCCATATTTATGAGCTATCTGATTTTTTGCTTAATGTGCTTAAAAAAGATTATTTCGGTGCCGAATTAGAAGGTAAAGCCGTTTATCACGATTCGTGTGCGGCGCTTAGAGAATGCAAAATTAAAGCAGAACCACGCCAATTATTAGCCAAAGTTCATGGCTTGGAATTGGTTGAAATGGCCGATACCGAAACCTGTTGCGGTTTTGGCGGTACTTTTGCCGTAAAATTTGAAGGCATATCCAGCGCCATGGCCCAGCAAAAGGTAAACCACGCATTGGCTGCCGGAGCCGAGTATATTATTTCTACCGATGCCTCTTGTATTATGCATTTGCAGGCCTATATCGATAAAGAACAAATTCCTTTGAAATCTATGCACTTGGCCGATGTGCTAACCCATGGATGGGGGAATGTTTAACATTTTTTAACAGTATTAATCAGCCCAAGCTGATACATTTGACATTTAAACATCACAAACATGACCAAACAATTTTTCGCATTGATCGCTTTTTGCACTGTATTAAGCTCTTATGTGTTCTCTCAGCAGAAAACAGCCGGCGTAATTTATTACGACCAGGTGATCGATATCAAAGCCATGATGCCTCAAGCCGGAGTTGCCGGAGAAGCCAATGCACAGCAGAGAGCCACGATAATGAGTGCCATTGGAGGTAATATTCCAGATAAAATCACTAATAAATTTGAAATCGCTTTCAATCCAAGCGGTGCAAAATTTCAGAAATCGGTAGTAGAAGATATTACTGCAAATTCTGAAGGTGAGGCTGCCCCAAGCGGTGGCGGAGCAGCAGGCATGATGATGCGTTTTGGTGGCGGCGACCGCGAACTATATTTTACTAATACCGATAAAGTAACCGAATCATTCGAGTTGAATGGAGAAGCAACTTTGCTGGAAAGTGTTTTAGGAAGTGGCGCTAAAGAAGCAGAATTAAGCAGCGAAACCCGAAAAATTATTGGTTTCGATTGTAAAAAAGCATTAATAACCGGAAGAAACGGTTCAAAAACCACCATTTGGTATACAACCGATTTAGCACTTAAAGCATCGCCATTGGTGCCAATGTGGATAGAGGGTGTAGTTTTAGGAATAGAAAACGAGCGAATGAAGTATTTTGCTACCGCGATAGAATACAGCAAAATTAAGGACTCTGAAGTGGCGGTTCCTAAAAAAGGAAAATTGATTACCCAGGAAGAATACCAGAAACAAATGGAAGCCATGCGCTCCAGGTTCAGAAGCAATGGTCCCGGGGGACAAAGAGAAATACGTATTCAACAATAACATAAATAGAGGCTGAGATTTTTCTCAGCCTTTTTTATTTAACTCGTTTTCCTTGTAAATAAGTATGGTGCTTGTCTTTCGCATCTCCGGCATCATTACCCGAAGTTTCTGTGGTAAAACTTGCTGCATCTGCATCTTTAATCAAGATTGACTTCATTTTACCGCTCGAATAATCCATCTCCAAATAAAATACCTGCTTATTGTCTTTAATATAATGTAAGTCTAAAACCACCAGGCTCGAAGCCTCCGGTTGGGGCAGTACTTGAGTGTCAAAATACACCCGCCGCGAATCTTTGGCATAACCATAATCTAAAACCTGAAATTTTTCGGGATCATCAGACGGAAAAACGTTTCCTTTGAAAAACACCCGTTTATCATCCGCAATAAAATCATCATTAATTACCCTCACTTTTAAAGGTTCGGCATCTAAAATCAGTATCCGGTCGTGTTTTATGCTAAAATACTCTTGTCCTTTGCGGTACACCTCCGCATAAAAAACATGCTGGTCATCTTTGGCGTAATGTTCATTAAGCGGTTCAAAACTTTTTGCGTCGGCCGCCTCAATTAGCAAATCCCGGTAATACCATTGTCCGTCTTTAAATTGATATGGCCCCGATTGGCGGCAACCAAATAACATGCTTAAAATCCCCATAATAATCCATCTCCTGTAAATCATAAGTTTTAGATAGCTTTTGTAAAACGATTATTTCTCGATTTTGTCCTGGCAGGGTCTTCCAAAGGAGACCCTGCCGATTTAATTTATACCCATGCTTTCATCAGGGTCTCTTTCAGAAGACCCTGATGAGACAAAAATTTCTGTATTCCATTTTCCGAAACAATACCTTAATCAGCTAAATAATGCTATTTTTGTAGTTCAGAACCCTTTGTATGGTTTCTTATTAACACTATTTACGAACGTTAAATCATATTGTAGATGATTAAAATTACACTTCCCGATGGTTCGGTACGCGAATACGATAACGCTATAACCGCCCATCAAATTGCCCTCTCTATTTCAGAAGGTTTAGCCCGAAATGTATTGGCCGCCGAAGTAAACGGAGAAATCTGGGACTCTTCACGTCCTATTGAAACCGATTCGAGCCTGCGTTTATTAACCTGGAACGATTTAGAAGGCAAATCCACTTTCTGGCATTCATCCGCCCACTTAATGGCCGAAGCCTTGGAAGCCCTTTATCCTGGTGTTAAATTAGGTATCGGCCCGGCAATCGAAACCGGTTTTTATTACGATGTAGATTTCGGCGATCACGAATTTTCATCTGATGATTTTAAATTGGTAGAAGATAAAGTACTGGAACTGGCTAAAACCAAATCAGAATTTATCCGCGAAGCGAAAAGCAAAGCTGAGGCAGAGCAATATTTTACCGAAAAAGGCGACGAATACAAACTCGATTTGATTAAAGACCTGGCCGACGGAACCATTACTTTTTATAAACAAGGTAATTTTACCGATTTATGCCGTGGTCCGCATATACCCAATACCGGTTTTATAAAAGCCGTAAAACTGATGAACGTGGCCGGCGCCTATTGGCGTGGCGATGAAACCCGCAAGCAGTTAACCCGTATTTATGGCGTTACTTTTCCTAAAGCCAGCGAATTAACCGAGTACTTGGCTATGGTGGAAGAAGCTAAAAAGCGTGACCACCGTAAACTGGGAAAAGAATTAGAACTATTCGCTTTCTCCGAAAAAGTAGGCATGGGCTTACCCATGTGGCTGCCTAAAGGCACCGCATTGAGAGAAAAATTGGTCAGCTTTCTGCAAAAAGCACAGCAAAAAATGGGCTATGAGCAGGTGGTAACCCCACATATCGGCCATAAAAACCTATATGTAACCTCCGGCCATTACGATAAATACGGAGCCGATTCATTTCAGCCCATTAAAACCCCACAAGAAGGAGAGGAGTTTTACTTAAAACCCATGAACTGCCCGCACCATTGCGAATTATACAAAACCAAACCGCGTTCTTACAAAGATTTGCCGGTACGTTTTGCCGAATTTGGTACCGTTTACCGTTACGAACAAAGCGGCGAATTACACGGTTTAACCCGTGTACGTGGCTTTACGCAAGATGATGCCCACTTATTCTGCCGCCCAGATCAGGTAAAAGAAGAATTTAAAAAAGTAATCGACCTGGTATTGTATGTTTTGGGGGCTTTAGACTTTCAAAACTTTACTGCACAGGTTTCACTTCGCGACCCGAACAATAAATCCAAATACATCGGCTCTGATGCCAATTGGGATTTGGCCGAAAAAGCGATTATTGAAGCAGCCGAAGAAAAAGGATTAAACACCGTTGTAGAATACGGCGAAGCGGCTTTTTACGGACCAAAACTCGATTTTATGGTTCGCGATGCCTTGGGCCGTAAATGGCAATTAGGTACCATTCAGGTAGATTATAACCTGCCCGAACGTTTTGAATTAGAATACACCGGCAGCGATAATGCCAAACACCGTCCGGTGATGATACACCGTGCACCATTTGGTTCATTAGAAAGATTCATCGCTTTGCTTATTGAGCATTGCGCCGGAAACTTCCCATTATGGTTAACACCCGAACAATTTATAGTTCTTCCTATCTCGGAGAAATATGAAGAATATGCGAAAAAAGTTTTAGAATCCTTAAATAATTCCGATATTCGCGGGCTAATCGACATGAGAGATGAGAAAATAGGCCGCAAAATTCGCGATGCCGAAATCAAAAAAATTCCATATATGTTGATTATCGGAGAGAAGGAAATGGGAGAAGAAGTGGTTTCAGTTCGTAAGCACGGCGAGGGAGATTTAGGGAGTATGAGCATACAAGAATTTGAAGATCAGTTAATTAAAGAAACTAAAATTTAAAACAAAGCATTGGCATTAGGAAGACCAGGATTTAACAGAGGGCCACGTCCCCCGTTTAAAAAGAAAGAGGCTGAACATTACATCAACCAATTAATCAGAGCCGTAGAAGTTCGATTAGTAGGCGATAATGTGGAAGTAGGCGTCTATGCCTTAAAAGATGCATTGGCCATTGCCGAAGAACAGGAACTCGACTTAGTAGAAATTTCTCCTAACGCCGTACCGCCTGTCTGCAAAGTAGTAGATTACAATAAATTTCTCTACGAGCAGAAAAAGAAAATGAAGGAAATCAAGGCTAACGCCAAGCAAACGGTGATCAAAGAGATCCGTTTCGGGCCAAACACCAGCGATCACGATTTCCAGTTCAAACTAAAACACGCCATCAGCTTTTTAGAAAGCGGCGAAAAAGTAAGAGCTTACGTTCATTTTAAAGGCCGTGCTATCGTTTACAAAGAAAAAGGAGAAATTCTATTATTGAAATTCGCCCAAGCTTTAGAAGACGTAGGCAAGGTAGAGCAATTACCTAAATTAGAAGGTAAGCGGATGTTTTTAACCGTAGCCCCAAAAGCAGGAAAGAAATAATTTGCTAATGAGACAACTTGTCTATTAACACATTAAAAAAGAGAATAAACAACAATTAAATATAAACAACAAGGTTATGCCAAAA
This sequence comes from uncultured Sphingobacterium sp., assembly GCA_964516035.1. Classification (GTDB taxonomy): domain Bacteria; phylum Bacteroidota; class Bacteroidia; order Sphingobacteriales; family Sphingobacteriaceae; genus JAIPAN01. The sequence continues at coordinate 34,580 of CAZFAE010000007.1, read as the reverse complement.
ATGAAAACATGTTCCAGTGCAAAAAAGCGATTTAAGCTTACTGGTTCAGGTAAAATCTCCCGCAAAAACGCATACAAAAGTCACATCTTAACCAAGATGAGTACTAAACGTAAACGTGCTTTGGGTCAGACCAGTTTAGTGTCAGACGCAGACATGGGCAACGTTAAACGTATGCTTTGCATCGGAAAGTAAACCAATTAATTTAACCAGGTACCCGGTACAGAAGATTCTGAGAAAGAACACCGTTTACCAAAAAACAAAACACTATGCCACGTTCGGTTAACGCAGTAGCGTCAAGAAGAAGAAGAAAAAAGATCTTAAAATTAGCCAGAGGCTATTGGGGATCAAGAAGCAAGGTTTATACCGTTGCTAAAAACACAGTCGAAAAAGGTTTGCAATATGCTTACCGTGACCGTAAATCAAAGAAAAGAGAATTCAGAGCCTTATGGATTCAGCGTATCAACGCCGGAGCCCGTCAGTACGGAATTTCCTACTCACAGTTAATCGGCAAGCTAGCCGCTAAAGAAATCGGTTTAAACCGTAAAGTATTAGCAGATTTAGCCATGAACAATCCGGAAGCGTTTAAAGCTGTGATTGACGCCGTTAAATAAGACCTCTTATTAATAGATACACCAAAGCCTTTCCATAACTGGAAAGGCTTTTTTATGCCGCAAATAATCACTTTATTATCCTAATACTAAGGCTTTATTTGAACTGTGTAGTGAAATTAATTTTACGACCTAATTAAATGGGTCTATGGTTTCAAAAGTAGTACCCGGTGTGGCTTTCACCATTTCTACTGGTATAGATTGCTTTAATTTATTGATATCTATATCATTAAAGTGATAAGATGGGTCGTAAGAAATACTACAGTTTTTATAAAAACCGCCCACAAATTTTTTCTCTATGTTTTTTAAAATGCGATAAATTTCCTGTTCATATTCTCTTTTAATATCCTTTTCATTGGCAAACTTTTCGTAAAAATATGCTGGATCTAAAGAATAATAAATATATAAAGCAGTACCGGCATCGCATATTGGATTGTTTACAATCTGCCCCAGAATATTTGCTTGGCCGTCTTTATTGAAATATTTAACAAAAAAATGGATTTCTTCGGGTCTTTTTAGCTTTTTGATATCCTTATCATTGGCTACATGGTCGTGCAGACTTGAAATGAACTCAATCTGTTTTTCTGATAATTCTTGTAATTTATTCATGGATGAATTTGTTGTATATTTTATATTGTGAAAATTATTTAATTTTAAAACAAAAAATATACCAAAATGAGGAGGCAAAGACATAGCACTCAAAAACTTATTCAATCTAAACCCGATTGTAGTGGATACCGGCCAGAAGGCTAAGGCTTGCAGGCGTATAAGCGAAAAGCGGGGCTTAAGGCTTTATGGAATGGAGGCTTTGGTTTGCTAATGAGATTTCTCCTCTCCCGCAAAAGCGGGATCGTTCGAAATGACGAGTATTATAGCACAAAAAAAGCCCCTCATTACTGAAGGGCTTAATATTATTAACTTTGAACTTACAACCTAAAACTTAGAACTTTTAGGACGCCAGTACTTTGGTTACCAAATCGGCAGCTTCTTTGAGTTGAATGGCAGAGAATACCTTTAATCCAGACTCGTCGATAAGTTTTTTAGCTTCTACAGCATTGGTGCCCTGCAAACGCACAATAATTGGCACCGGAATGTTTCCGATTTCGTTGTAGGCATCAATTACACCTTGTGCAACACGGTCGCAGCGCACAATGCCACCAAAAATATTGATGAGAATGGCTTTTACGTTCGGGTCGGAAAGGATAATGTTGAAACCAGCTTTTACGGTTTCGGCATTGGCGGTACCGCCCACATCAAGGAAGTTGGCAGGCTCGCCACCGGCAATTTTAATAATATCCATAGTAGCCATGGCTAAACCGGCACCGTTTACCATACAACCCACGTTACCGTCTAATTTTACATAGTTTAGGTTAGATTTTCCGGCTTCTACTTCGGTTGGATCTTCTTCAGCTTCATCACGCATGGCTGCATAATCTGCATGGCGGTATAAGGCGTTATCATCCAAATTTACTTTGGCATCTACCGCTAAAATTTTATTATCAGAGGTTTTTAAAACCGGATTGATTTCAAACATAGACGAATCGGTTGCATCGTAGGCTTTGTATAAAGCCGAGATGAATTTTGTCATGTCTTTGAAAGCATCGCCGCTAAGGCCTAAATTGAAGGCAATTTTACGGGTCTGAAATCCTTGTAAACCTACCTTAGGATCAATTTCTTCTTTAAAAATCAAATGAGGGGTGTGCTCGGCTACTTCTTCAATGTCCATACCACCTTCGGTAGAGTACATGATGATGTTGCGGCCTTTGGCACGGTCTAATAATACCGAGATATAAAACTCTTTCGTTTCAGATTCGCCCGGATAATATACATCCTGCGCTACCAAAACTTTGCTTACCAATTTGCCTTCGGGCCCGGTTTGCGGGGTAACCAATTGCATGCCGATAATGGCTTCAGCTCTTTCTTTAACTTCGTCGAGGTTTTTGGCCAGCTTTACACCGCCACCTTTACCACGTCCGCCGGCATGAATTTGAGCTTTTATAACCACCCAGTCTGAATTGTAATCAGCTTTTAGTTTTTTTGCAGCTTCTACGGCTTGTGCAGGGGTATCGGCAACTATGCCTTCCTGAACGCGAACGCCGAAAGATTTAAGAATTTCTTTACCCTGATATTCGTGTATATTCATTTGGTTTTAATTTGCTGTGAAATTAACAATTAGAATTCATTTCTGAAACCTTTATCGCGATATCCTTATCGAATTGTACCGCTGAAAAAATGATTATCTTCGGCTCATGCTTTCTGCTAAGGGAATTCAAAAATCGTACGGAAATTTAGCTATCCTCAAAGGGGTAGATTTGGAAGTGGCCAAAGGCGAAATTGTAGCCATTGTTGGCGCTTCGGGTGCCGGTAAAAGTACTTTGCTACATATTTTGGGCACGCTTGATAAAGCGGATGCCGGCGAAGTTTTTTTAGATGAGCTGGCTGTTCATCAGCTATCAAGCAAACAGCTCAACGTTTTTCGTAATCAAAAAATCGGTTTTATTTTTCAATTTCATCATTTACTGCCGGAGTTTACTGCTTTAGAAAATGTATGCATTCCGGCTTATATAGCTGGCAGGGGCAAGGCCGAAACCGAAAAACGGGCTTTGGAATTGTTAAAACTATTAAACCTCGAAGAGCGGGCAGGACATAAGCCTTCTGCTTTATCGGGCGGAGAGCAGCAGCGGGTTGCCGTGGCTCGTGCTTTAATTAATGAACCGGCCATTATTTTGGCCGATGAGCCTTCGGGTAATTTAGACTCGGCAAACGCGGCAGCTTTACATCAATTATTTTTAAAACTTCGCGATGATTTTGGCTATACGCTAATCATAGTTACCCACAACGAGCAGTTGGCCGAAATGGCCGACCGCAAATTGCTGATGAAAGACGGTAAAATAATTGCTTAAATACATGTCTGTGCTACTCTTAACCGGTGCTGCTTCGGCTGCGGCTCATAAAATTAAATCTATAATACCTTCAGATAATTTGCTTTTGGGCGATTTTGAACCCCTGCCTGCTATGGCCGGTTTGGTGGTTTTACCATCGCCGGAAAGCCTTACTTATATTCACGATTTTTTGAAAATTTGCCTTTCACAATCTGTAAGTGCAATTTATCCCATTCGCCGCAGCGAAATTAAAGCATTAGCGGCTGCCCGGCAGCTGTTTGAAGAATACGGCATAGAGATTAACATCCCGGAAAAGCCTCAGTTGGCTGAAATTCCTGCTTACAGCCAGGCGCTTTGCCAAAACCTCGAATGCTTGGACGAGGGTTTATACTGGCGAGATAAAAACGAGCAGGTTCATTTATTTTTGTGCGATTAATGCTGAACTATACCGACCTTCCGGCTGATAAAAAAGCCTTTATTTTTGAATTTGATGGGGTGCTATATCCCGAAAAGGAATTCTACTTGCAGGTATATTACCTCTTTGCCAATTTTATTGAATATGTAGAAACCGTACCACTGGCTGCAGATTTGCTTGCGCTGATGCAAAAAGTTTATGAAATGCATGGCCCCGAAGAAGTTTATCCGCGTGTACGCGATGCTTTTGGATTGGATGAAAAATACCGTGAAAATTTTGAGCGATTGCACGTTTCGGCACAATTCCCCTTAAAATTAGAATTACATGCTTCTATGCTGCAATTACTGCAGGATATGGTGGTAGACCGTAAATCAATTTTAATTTGGGCTAGCGGCAACCCCGAACAGCAATTGAATAAAATAAGGCAAACCGAGTGGCATGGTTTGGCGCAATACCTCCGTTTATATTTTGCCGCCGAGTATGCCGGTCAGCCGGATGCCTTGAGTTTAGTTTTGAAGGAACAAAATTTAAAACCCGAAGAAGTACTTTTTATCGGTTTAAGTGCAAAATCTGAGCTCATGGCTAGTCAATCGGGTATCGACTATCTTTCGGTAAATTAATTTTTAAGTTTTTCCGCAAACACATTTCACTTCTTATTCGTTTTTAATTTATAAACACTAAGAATTAAAATGAAAAATATAGTTAGGCTGCGAAGCGAGATGTTGTTGTTCATCTTGTTTGTACTGGGATTCATACCTGTTTTATCCTGTAAAAAAGAACCCAAAATTGATACTGCAGCTCGGTTGGAGACCCCTTCCGAAAATGCGGTCTACGAAATCAAAAATGATTCCCGTGATTCGGCTTATTTCTGGACTAAAGAATATTATCTCTGGACAGAATTGCTACCTTCTTTTGAAGTGTTTAACCCCAGAAGTTTGCCCGACATTTTTGCCGTAATGGCTAAAGTGCGTAATTACCAGCCTTTAGACCGTTTTAGCTTTGTAGAAAAGAAATCAGACCCACGATTACCCACCACAGATATCGTTTTAGATATGGGTTTTTCTGTCAAGTTTTTTAGCGGCACCCACGATTTAAGGGTCAATTATGTCAATCCCGATTCTCCTTCTGGTTTGGCAGGTATTAAAAGAGGATGGAAGGTGTTACAAATTGATGGCCGCACCGTTCGCGGAGATAGCCAGGCCGAAATTGATTTTCTGAATGATGTTTTTTGGGGTACCACGCCAGTACATCGTTTCCTATTTCAAAAGCGGGATGGCAGTACCGTAGAATTGGTCATTCGTGAAGGCGTTTACCGTTCACTTACCGTATTCAGCAAAACGGTTTTCGATTATCCCGCTAAAAAAATCGGTTATTTCGTTTATAATCAATTTGGGGCTGCAGCATCTGCAGTAGAACTACGCAATGCCATTGCAGACCTGACGGCTCAGGGCATCAGCGATTTAATTGTAGATTTGAGGTACAACCGTGGCGGCTTTTTATCTACCCAGGAAGTGCTGGCCAATCTGTTGGCTCCAGTCAGTGTCGGAAACCGCCAGGTGATGTTCAGATATATGTTTAATAGCCGGCATCCTGAATTAAATGTAAGCATCAATTTTAATAAGGCCGGAAGTTTGAATTTGAACCGGATTGTATTTATTGTCAGCCCATCTACCGCCTCAGCCAGCGAAGTACTGATCAATAGCCTGAAACCCGTAATGGAGGTTAAATTGATTGGCGACCGCCGTACTTTTGGTAAACCGGTTGGCTTCTTTCCCATCTCAGTGTTTGAATACAATATTTATCCGGTTTCTTTTAAAACGGCAAACAGTTTAGGTTATGCAGATTATTATCAGGGATTTCCGGTAAATAAGCAAGTTAATGATGATTTAAATCATGATTTTGGCGATCCGCAGGAAGCCTGTCTTAAAGAAGCCCTTATTTATTTGAGTACCGGACGTTTTTCTGGTGCAGATTTAGGCGAATTGGGCAGTGCTTCATCAGCCCTAATTTTTGATTTGAATCAAAAACTGGAACACCGCCCGGCCTTAACTATCGAGCATCGCCCGGAAAGAATTCCCCAACAGAATTAGGTAAAATTATGTTTTTTAAAAGCCATACAGGCATAAAACAAGTTAAATTAGGGTTCAAAACATACAGCAATGAGTTTACGACTAGGAGATATAGCCCCAAACTTTAAAGCACAAACTACGCAGGGAGAAATAGATTTTTATACCTATACCGGGAATAGCTGGGTGGTATTATTTTCGCATCCGGCAGATTATACTCCGGTTTGTACCACCGAACTGGGCAGAACTGCGGCCTTAAAAGAGGAATTTGATAAGAGAAACGTTAAGGTATTGGCCTTGAGTGTTGATTCGGTAGCATCTCACCAAGACTGGATTAAGGATATCAATCAAACGCAATCGGTTGACGTAAATTTTCCCATTATTGCCGATGAGGATAAAAGCATATCTGAAGCTTATGGCATGATTCATCCCAATGCATCAGCCACCTTTACAGTTCGTTCCTTATTTATCATCGGACCCGATAAAAAAATCAAATTAATGATTACTTATCCGGCATCAACCGGACGTAATTTTCAGGAAATTTTACGAGTTATAGATTCTTTGCAATTAACTGCTGATTATAGCGTGGCTACTCCAGCCGATTGGAAAGACGGCCAGGATGTAGTTGTGGCTCCGGCTATTAAGACCGAAGATATTGCTGAAAAATTCCCCAAAGGGTATACCGAATTGCGTCCATACCTCCGTATGACGCCTCAGCCGAATAAATAAAAATATTTTTAAAAGCCATTTGCTTTTCTGTATCTTCATATTAACAATTAAATTTTTATACCCGATTTGCATAAGTGCCTAAAATTCAAAAGCATAAAATCGAATCAATTAATGCCTAACAATTATGAAAACTGGAAAAGTAAAATGGTTTAACACCCAAAAAGGTTATGGTTTCATTACCCAGGAAGACGGAACCGAAATTTTCGTGCATTTTAAAGATGTAGAGGGTGGTAATGGCACCCTTAGAGACGAAGATAATGTGGAGTATGAAGTAGAAGAAGGCCGTAAAGGTTTACAAGCCATACAAGTGAAAAAAGTTTAAGAATAGCAAATATTCTAAAAAGAGCCTCTTTTCGATATTTTCGGGAAGGGGTTTTTTGTTTATTGGTATGGAGATTTTGGTAGATAATATTGAGATGTGAATGTTGAGGTTTTTTAATTCTTTTGCAGTCCACAAATTATCTGAAATTATAATTTCGAATCCCGAATTTTCGGAAAGAAAAATCTCTTTAATTAATTCCCATAAGATCTCTCCTTCGATAAATCGAACTCGAGATGACGTTTTGGGAATTATGTCGTTTTCAGACCCCCTCATTTTTTAAGGAGGGGTGTGGGGAGGTAAAATTAAACCCCTCAGTCCTGCGGACAGCTCCCCTTGAAAAGGGGAGCAATTTTCAGCTAAGCTTTGTTAAGGTTTTTCGTCATTTCAAATCCAGAATTTTCGGAAAGAAAAATCTCTTTAATTAATACATGTGAGATATCTCATTCCGTTTGCACGGAATTCGATATGACGTTTATAATAAAAAAAAATAGCCCCGGGTTTAAATCCGGGGCTATGGAAATTTTGACGTTTTATAATGGTTTCAACCATTTGAAAAATTATAATGCCTCAGAAACCACTTCGGTAACTTCTGGAACCATACGTTTTAATAAATTTTCGATACCAGACTTTAGGGTAATGGTAGAAGAAGGACATCCAGAGCAAGAACCACGCAGTTCAACGGTAACAATACCGTCTTTAAAAGAACGGTAACTGATAGCGCCGCCATCTTGCTCAACTGCAGGGCGAACATAATCATACAACACCTGCTGAATTTTTTTCTCGGTATCGGTTCCTTCAAAATTAGCTTCAACCGCTTCTTTCTCCTGAATTTGCAATTCGCTTTCTACGGCACCTTTCACAAATTCTTTCAGAATTTCTTCAATATCAGACCATTCGCTATCCTCACTTTTAGTTATGGTAACAAAGTTGCTGGCAAAAAATACCCCGTTTACGAAGTTAAATTTGAATAATTCTTTAGCAAATGGAGCGCTTTCTGCACTTTCTTTGGTCGGAAAATCTACACTGCCGTTAACCAATAATTTGTTCACCAGGAACTTCATACTGGCCGGGTTCGGTGTACTTTCGGTAAAAACGTTAATTGTGGTACTCATAGCCTTTGTTTAGAAATTCAAAATTAACTTTTTAATTTTTCAGAAGTGCTTCTCGTTTAAGTTTTGACAAGCCAGTGACCCCGAAAATTAAATACCGGTGTAATTGCTCGGGGTAATTTGTCTGATTTCGGCTTTTACGCTTTCGCTGATACTTAAGCCCGAAACAAACTCGGCAATGATTTCGGCATTTACCTGTTGGTTGGTGCGGGTTAGTTCTTTTAAGGCTTCGTAAGGGTTTGGATAGCCTTCTCTACGCAAAATAGTTTGAATGGCTTCGGCAACCACCGCCCAATTGGCGTCCAAATCTTTTTGAATGGCTTCCTGATTTAAAACCAGTTTATTTAATCCTTTGATGGTCGATTTTAAGGCAATTAAACTGTGTGCCATCGGCACACCAATATTGCGAAGCACGGTAGAATCTGTTAAATCGCGTTGCAGGCGGGAGATAGGCAGTTTGGCCGCCAAATGTTCTAATATCGCGTTAGCTAAACCTAAATTACCTTCAGAATTTTCGAAATCTATGGGGTTAACTTTATGCGGCATGGCCGATGAACCTACTTCGCCGGCTTTGATTTGCTGCTTAAAGTAATTCATGGAAATATAAGTCCAAAAATCGCGGTCTAAATCTATAATAATAGTGTTGATGCGTTTTAAAGCATCGCATTGTGCCGCAAAATTATCGTAATGTTCTATTTGCGTAGTTAATTGCGAACGGTGCAGGCCCAAAGTCTCGTTTACAAAACGGTTGGCGAAACTTTTCCAATCTATCTGAGGATATGCCACCTGATGCGCATTGAAATTTCCGGTTGCCCCGCCAAATTTGGCGCTGTGCGGAATATCGACCAATTGCGCTACCTGTGCTTTTAATCGTTCTACAAAAACCATTACTTCTTTACCCAAACGGGTAGGAGAGGCCGCTTGTCCGTGGGTACGGGCCAGCATGGGCACGGCAGCCCAATCGTTAGCCAAAGCCGTTATTTTATTAATCAACAGGGTTAAATTTGGTAAATATTCCTGGTCAAGAGCCTCTTTCCATAATAAAGGTGCCGCCGTATTATTAATATCCTGAGAAGTTAAACCAAAATGGATAAACTCTTTATGAGCATCAAAACCTAATTGGTCAAATTTCGCTTTGATAAAGTATTCTACCGCCTTAACATCGTGGTTGGTGGTTTTTTCAATTTCTTTAACCTGTAAAGCATCTGCTTCGCTAAAATTCTCATAAATTTTTCTCAAATCTTCAAAACCGCTTTTTTGGAAATTTGCTAATTGCGGCAATGGTAATTCAACCAAAGCCATAAAATACTCTATTTCTACTTTAACCCGGTACTTGATTAAAGCGGCTTCAGAAAAGTAGGCAGCTAAGGTTTCAGTTTGGTTGCGGTAACGTCCGTCTATAGGAGAAATGGCAGAAAGTGGAGATAAACTCATGAAAATCAGGTTTCTGCAAATTTAAGCCTTTTTTTAGCCATTTCACAGTAGCATTAACATCTATTTATCGAAAAAAAATTAATTTAAAATTATATTTTTGCATCGTTATTTAAATAACCAAGCAATTTAATAACAATTTCATGACACAGTTGAGCATTGGAAACTTTGAACTTGAAAATAGTTTCCTTAGTTTTGTTTTTCATTAGCATTCAATAATTTTGGATACCCAAAACCACATTCTTACGCAAACCGATTTGCTTTTTAGCCAATACGGCATTAAGAGTATCACGATGGATGATATTGCCAAGCATTTGGGGATGTCTAAAAAAACCATTTACCAGCATTTTGCCGATAAAAATGAATTGGTATTGATGCTGATGCGTAATAAAATGGAATCTCAGGCTTGTATAATTGATGGCTGTACGGCCCAGGCTGATAATGCGATACACGAATTGTTTCTGGCCATTGTAAATATGATGGAGATGTTGTCTAAAACCAATCCGGTTATGATTTATGATATCCAAAAGTTTTACCCTGAAGCTTGGCTGCATTTTAAAAATTTCAGGGAGAATATCTTACTCAAAAAATTCCAGGATAATTTGAATTGGGGAATTAGAGAGGGCTATTTCCGGCCGGAGTTGAATGTAGAAATTTTGAGTCGGATGCGTGTAGAGCAAATTGAAATATCTTTTAACCAATCTGTTTTTCCAATCCAGCAGTTCAGTATGCCGCAGGTAGCCAAAGAAATTACGCTGCATTTTATACACGGCATTTGCACGCCCAAAGGATTTGAATTGATTAAACATTACGAAAACTAAAACCGAAAACAATCACACATGAACTATAAAAAATACCTTTTAATTGCTGTTTTATGCTTTGGCTTTTTGCCTTTACGGGCTCAGGAATCTGTTTCCGGCTCGTTTAGCCTGCAGCAGGCCATTGATTATGCTTTAACACATCAAACTGCGGTTTTAAACGCCCAAATTGATGAGCAAATTGCCAAAAACACGGTAAAACAAACTACCGCTATTGGTTTGCCACAGATTAATTCCAGTTTTAGTTTTCAGGATTTTCTGAAAGTGCCTACCAGTTTAATTCCGGGCGAGTTTTTTGGCGAACCAGCGGGAACTTATATTCCGGTTCAGTTTGGTGTAAAATACCAGTCGTCTGTAGGTTTAGAAGCATCGCAGCTTTTGTTTGATGGCACCTATTTGGTAGGTTTACAGGCTGCTAAAACTTTTAAAGAATTATCAATCCGCAATACCAAAAGAACCAAAATAGAAACAGCAGTTGCGGTAAGCAAAGCATATTATTCTGTTTTAGTAAGTAATGAGCTATTAAGTTTATTGGATGCCAATTTAAGCCGTTTAAAAAAATCTTTAAACGATACCGAAGCCTATTATAAAAACGGATTTGTAGAAAAGGTAGATGTAGACCGCTTGCGGGTATTAACTAATAACCTCGAAACCGAACGCCAAAATGTTGTGCGTTTATTGGCTTTAAATGTTAATGTTTTGAAGTTTCAGATGGGTTTACCTATTGATACAGATTTTAAAACCAGCGATAAAATTGAACAGTTTGTGCTTAAATCTGAAGTATTGGTAGCCGATACCAATGCCTATCAAAACCGTATTGAATTTGCTTTGGTGCAAACCCAGAAAAAATTGAATCAGTTGAATTTGAAACGCTACAAAAGCGAGTTTTTACCTTCAATCGTGGCATTTGGAGCTACTTCAAACAGCTATCAAAGCAATAGCTTTTCTCAATTATACGATAGAAGTTTCCCCACCACTTTGGTTGGCTTAAATGTAAGGTTGCCTATTTTTTCTGGCGGACAACGCATTTATAAGATAAAAAATGCCCGCTTAGAGGTGTTGAAATCTGATAATGATTTAAAAAATCTGCAAAACGGTATTAATCTCGAAATAGCACAGGCACAAACGCTTTATTTAAACGGTTTTCAGTCTCTAGAAAATCAGAAGCGCAATATGGAACTTTCACAAGAAGTACTGCGTGTTTCTCGGGTTAAATATGAGCAGGGGGTAGGTTCCAGTTTGGAAGTAACATCGGCCGAAACGGCGCTTAAAGAATCACAAAACAATTATATCAATGCTTTATACGAATCGCTGATAAACAAAGTGAACCTGGATAAAGCCTTAGGAAAAATCAACTACTAAAAACAACATAATCCATATAAAATGAAAAAATTACTTTACATCAGCTTTGCTTTATTCTTAGCCTCATGTGCAAATCAATCTGCAGATAAAGCCGCCGAATTGGCCAAATTAAAAAAAGAAAGGGCCACTTTAGACCAGCAAATTGCAGAGCTGGAATCTGAAATTGGTGCTAAAAATGCCGTAGCCAACACCAAAAATGTGTCTATTTTTGAAGTTAAAGAAGAAACTTTCCGCAATTACCTCGAAATTCAGGGTAAGGTAGATGCCGACCAGAATGTGCAGGTAAGTCCCGAAGCACAAGGTGTTGTTACAGCTGTTTTTGCCAGAGTTGGACAAAATGTAAGCAAGGGTCAGGTTTTGGCGCAAATTGACGATCAAATTCTTCGTCAGGGTATTGCCGAATTGCAAAATCAGTTAGATTTAGCCAATACCCTTTTTCAGCGCCAGAAAAATCTTTGGGATCAGAAAATTGGAACAGAAGTACAATACCTGAGTGCTAAAACACAAAAAGAAGGTCTGGATCGCCGAATGGCAACTTTAAAATCTCAAGCCGCATTATATCGCATTAAATCGCCAATTAACGGTACTGTTGATCAAATGGATTTGAAAGTAGGCCAGGCCGTAATGCCGGGTAACTCTTTTATCCGGGTAATTAACACGTCTAATTTAAGAGCCAAAGCCATGGTTGCCGAATCGTACGCCAGCCGTGTAAACCAAGGCGACGAAGTAAGTATTATCTTTCCTGATATCCCAGATACCTTAAATACCCGCTTATCATTTGCCGCAAAAACCATCGATCCAACTTCCAGAAGTTTTGGAGTAGAAGTTAAGCTGGCTCCAAATGCAAAGTATCGCCCAAATATGGTGGCCGTATTAAAAATTGTAGATTATAAGAAAGAAAAAGCCTTAACCGTGCCGGTAAACGTAATTCAGAAATCAGAAAATGGCGATTATGTGTTTGTTTCTGTAAACGGAAAAGTACAGCGCAATGCTATCCAAACCGGTAAAGTGTCGGGCGGTAAAGCCGAAGTACTGTCTGGTTTAAAAGTAGGTGATCAGGTAATTACCACCGGCCTATCTGACCTGAACGATGGCGATTTAGTTAAATTTTAAGCCCAAGCATCCAAAAAGATGAAAGATATCAACAAAGAGTTTAAGCCATCGAGCTGGGCTATAGAAAATAAAACCGCCATTTACGTGCTTACGTTTATTTTGGTGGTGATGGGTTATTCTGCTTATCAGAAATTGCCGAAAGAGAATTTTCCGGAAGTAATTATCCCTAAAATATTTGTGCAAACCATTTATCCCGGCACTTCGCCGGCTAATATGGAAAATCTGGTAACCAAACAATTAGAGAAACAGCTTAAATCTACATCCGGATTAAAGAAAATTACCTCTAATTCTTACCAGGATGTTTCCATTATTACCGCAGAATTTAATACGGATATAGATATTAAAGATGCCAAACTGCGGGTAAAAGATGCGGTAGATAAAGCCCGCCAAGATTTACCTAGCGATTTACCCAAAGAGCCAAACGTTCTGGACATTAACTTGGCCGATTTGCCCATCATGTACGTCAATATTTCTGGCGATTATGACCTGAAAAAACTCAAGGAATACGCTGATGATTTGAAAGATGAGATAGAAGGCTTTAAAGAAATATCGGGCGTAGATATTGTAGGAGCCCTCGATCCGGAAGTACAAATCAATGCCGATTTAAATAAAATGGCAGCTGCCCAGATTTCCTTCCGGGATATTGAAATGGCCGTGGGTTATGAAAACCTGACCATTTCTGGCGGTACTGTAAAAATGGATGGCGTACGCCGCACATTAAACGTTAAAAAAGAATTTCAGAACGCAGAAGAAATCGGCAACCTGATTATCAAAACGCCTACCGGCGCTTCTGTTTATTTAAAAGATATTGCCGATGTAAAAGATGCTTTTAAAGAACAGGAAAGTTATGCCCGCTTATATGGCAAAAACGTAATTACGTTAAACGTTAAAAAACGAAGCGGCGAAAACCTGATCGAGGCTTCTGATAAAATTAATGCCATGATTGCCGAGATGCGTAAAACATCTTTGCCAAAAAATCTGGATATTACCGTAACCGGCGATCAGTCAGACCAAACCCGGGTTACCCTCCACGATCTGATCAACACCATTATTATCGGTTTCATCCTGGTTACCATCATCCTCATGTTTTTTATGGGCGTAACCAATGCCCTGTTTGTGGCCTTATCGGTGCCGCTTTCTATGTTTGTGGCCTTTTTAGCCATGCCATTTTTGGGTGCTTTGTTCGGTTTTAGCTTTACCATGAACATGATCGTACTTTTTGCTTTCCTTTTGGGATTGGGAATTGTAGTAGATGATGCCATTGTAGTGGTAGAAAACACCCACCGTATTTTTGATAATGGCAAAGTGCCCATTGTTAAAGCCGCTAAAATGGCAGCAGGAGAGGTGTTTTTGCCGGTGTTTTCGGGCACTTTAACCACACTGGCGCCATTTGTGCCTTTATTGTTTTGGCCGGGTGTAATTGGCGAATTCATGTTCTTTTTGCCGGTAACCTTAATTATTACATTGTTGGCATCTCTATTGGTAGCTTATATTATCAACCCGGTTTTTGCGGTCGATTTTATGAAACCGCATGATGCACACGAAGCAAAACCTACATTTGATAAAAAGGTAAAACGTGTATTATATGTTTTTGCCGGATTTGCAGCCATCTCCTACCTGTTCAGTTTTGGTTTCGGAAATTTTGTAGTATTTATGGCCGGGCTCTACCTGATCAACCATTTTTACTTAACCGCATCAATCAAAAAATTCCAAGAAGTAACTTGGCCACGTTTCCAGGCCAAATATGTCAATTTATTAAAATGGGCACTGCAACGTCCTAAGTCTATGCTTTGGGGAACGGTAGCTTTATTTTTCTTTACCATTATGCTGATGGGCATTGTACCTCCAAGAGTAGTATTCTTCCCGAGCAGCGATCCCAACTTTGTGTATGTGTACGTTAATTTGCCTATCGGAACCGATCAGGCTTACACCAATAAAGTAGTTAAAGAAGTAGAAAATCGGGTTACCAAAGTAGTTGGTCGCAATAACCCGATGGTATCTTCCATTATTTCAAACGTAACTGTTGGCGTAACCGATCCGCAAGATCAAGACCAGGGCAATTACCCAAATCGTGGTAAAGTAACGGTAGCTTTTGTTGCTTTTGGCCAACGCGATGGTCAAAGTACCGCCGATTATCTGGATAAAATCCGCGAATCAGTAAAAGGAATGGCCGGAGCTGAAATTACCGTTGCACAAGAGCAGAACGGCCCGCCAACTTCTAAGCCGATATCTATCGAAATCACAGGAGACGACCTCGATGCTTTGGTAAGTACTTCAGAAAGCTTGAAAAAGTACTTGGACAGTAAACAAATTCCAGGTGTTGAAGAATTAAAATCAGATTTCCAGAACAATAAACCAGAAATCATTTTTGATATTGATAGAGAAAGAGCCAACCGCGAAGGAATTTCGAGTGGCCAGATTGGTTTAGATTTACGTACCGCCATTTTTGGTAAAGAAGTTTCCAAATTCCGTGATTTAAATGAAGATTATGAAATTAATCTTCGTTCAAAAGAAGAACAGCGTAATAATTTGGAAGCTTTGCGCAACATGAAAATCACCTACCGGGATATGGGTATGGGTGGTATGATTCGCCAGGTGCCTTTATCATCATTTGCCGATTTAGATTATGTAAATACTTACGGCAGCGTAAAACGTAAACAGCAAAAACGGATTATAATCCTTTCTTCAAATGTTTTAGGCGATTATAACCCAAATGAAGTAGTTGCAGCTGTAGAAGCAGAGGTAAACCAATTCCCTAATCCTAATGCAGTAAGTATCAAAATGGCCGGCGAGCAAGAAGAACAGAAAGAAACCGCAGCTTTTTTAGGTTCAGCCATGCTCATCTCATTAGGTTTAATTTTAATTATTCTGGTTACCCAGTTTAATTCGATTTCTAAACCGGTCATCATTTTATCAGAAATCCTGTTCAGTATTATTGGTGTTTTATTGGGAATTACCATTTTTCGCATGGATATGTCAATTGTAATGTCGGGTATTGGTATTGTTGCCCTTGCGGGGATAGTTGTTCGTAATGGTATTTTGCTGGTAGAATTCACCGATTTGCTGGTAGAACAGGGTATGCCGGTTAAAGAAGCCGTGATAGAAGCAGGCCGCACCCGTATGACTCCGGTATTGTTAACCGCCACGGCCACCATGTTGGGTTTGGTTCCGCTGGCCGTTGGTCTGAATATCGATTTCGCCACTTTATTCTCAGAATTTAATCCGCATATCTATTTTGGTGGAGATAACGTGGCCTTCTGGGGTCCTTTATCATGGACGATGATATTCGGCTTGAGTTTTGCCACCTTCTTAACCCTTGTTTTAGTGCCTTGTATGTATTTGATTTCTGATGCAGGTTCTAAAAAAGTAAAAGGCTTGTTTAAGAAAGTTAAATAATAATTTTACCAGGATTTTAAATCCAAAGCGGGCTCCCAATTGGGAGCCCGCTTTTTTTATGGGATTGAAATTGATGCAAGGGCTTGCTGAGTCAATAGCATCCCGTTAGGAAAATTATTTGGCATAAAAAAAACCGTTAGATATACTAACGGTTTCTTTTCTTTGATTGACTCTAATTACTGAGCAACTGGAGCAGCAGCAGTAGTATCAGCAGCAACAGTAGTATCTACAGCAGCAGTATCAACTACAGCAGTATCAACAGCAGTAGTGTCAGTAGCAGCTTCTTCAGTTTTGTTAGAAGAACAAGCAGCAACAGATAAAGAGATAGCTAAAGCTAAGAAACCGAATTTGAATAAATTTTTCATGTTTTGTTTTGTAAAAAGGTTAAATAAATTATTAATAATTTGTTGTTAATACTGCAAAAGTAAAAAGGTAACCCATAAATACTGAAAAAAATTAAAAAAATATTTACTTATCATTGGGTTACCATTCAAATAAAAGGGTATTAACATTGACGAATAAGATAAATAGTTCAATTACAGCCGATAAAGACCTTGTTGAAGGTATCCGGAAAGGGACTAAAGATAGTTTAGAACAAGTTTATATTGCTCATTTTCCGATGATCCTGCAAATGATCGTCAACAATAATGGAAATGAAGACGATGCCAAGGATATATTCCAGGAATCTGTAATTGTTCTGTATAACAAAGTAAAAAGTGGCGATTTTGAACTGAATAGTAAATTAAAAACTTACTTATACTCAGTTTGCCGGCATTTGTGGTTAAAAAAGCTAAACCAGCAAAGCCGTTTTACCAATAATATCCATGTTTTTGAAGATATAGCAGAAACAGAAAGCGATATTGAAATGCACGAGGAGCAAAGTTTGCAGTTTGAGCAAATGAAATTGGCCTTAAACCAATTGGGCGAACCCTGCAAAACCATTATAGAAGAATTTTATCTGCACAGCAAATCGATGCAGGACATCTGTGAGCAATTTGGTTATACCAATACAGACAATGCCAAAACACAGAAATATAAATGCTTACAACGCCTTAAAAAGTTGTTTTTTAAGGCCGAATAAAATAAACCATGAGCGATTTAAACAGAATTAATCAAATTGAAGCCTACCTAAGGGGAGAATTAAGTCCCGAAGAATGCAGTGCTTTTGAAAAATTGCGTCGGGAAGATTTCACGGTTGATCAACAGTTAGTAGAACATCAAGAGTTTATGAAACTAATGGCTGCTTATGGAGAGCGCCAGCGTTTACAGCATGCCATGGATTTGATACATGATCAAATGGATATTGCCGCAATCAAAAAAGACATGGTTTCGTCTTCATCGCAAATTATTCAACTTTGGAGAGCATACCGGGCAAACGTGGCCATTGCGGCTAGCGTTGCTTTAATTGCTGTTTTCGGCACTCTGATGTTTTCCGGTTACTTTGCCGAGTACAGCAGTTATAGTGCTCTGCGCAGAGAAATAAATAATATAAAGCGTTCTCAAGGCGTATTGGCTAACAATATATCCAACAAAGCAAGGGGGCCGGTTAATCCTGGAGAATTTGGCGGAACAGGTTTTGCCATTTCAGCAAACGGCTATATCGCTACTAATTATCATGTAATTAAAGATGCAGATTCGCTATACATCCAAAATGCGGCTGGCGATGCTTACAAAGTAAAAACCATTTATGTGAATCCGGAGCATGATTTAGCTATTCTACAAATTACAGATCCGGAATTCGAATCTTTTGGAAGATTACCCTATACCTTTAAAAAATCGAGCTCAGATTTAGGAGAAGATGTTTTTACCATCGGTTTTCCACGTGATGAGGCCGTTTATGGTAAAGGATATTTGAGTTCTCGTACCGGTTTTAATGGAGATACCGTGGCTTATCAGGTATCTATTCCGGTTAATCCGGGTAATAGCGGCGGTCCGCTATTAGATAATAGCGGCAACGTAATTGGAATTATTAGTGGAAAGCAAACTCGTGTAGATGGTGCTGCTTTTGCAATTAAAGCCAATTATTTATTAGAAAGCTTGGAACAAATACCTGCCGAAGATTTAGATCAGGCTTTGGTTATCAATAAGAAAAATACCTTATCAGGCTTAAATCGCAAAGATCAAATCAAAAAGATCCAAGATTATATCTTCATGGTGAAGGTTTATTAATATGAAATTTTCATTTCGGCCGTCATCTTGAGCTTGTCGAAAGATGAAAATACTCAACACTCACATTTCGACATGCTAAATGTGACATGACTTGAAAAAAGCCCCCGATTATTCGGGGGCTTTTTTAGTAAACTTAATTCCCCTCCTTGACAAGGAGGGGTTAGGGGAGGTGAATTAACCCCTCAGTCCTGCGGACAGCTCCCCTTCAAAAGGGGAGCAATATTTCATCAGGGCGCTAAACGTACAATTTTCCAGGTAGATTTATCCGCTTTGCGATAAACCACTCTATCATGCATGCGGCTTGGGCGTCCCTGCCAAAATTCTACTACCTGAGGTTTTACCACATATCCGCCCCAAAAAGAAGGTTTTGGAACTTCCTGATCTGCGTATTTTATGGTTAATTCTTCCCAATTTTTTTCTAAAGAACCACGTCCTTCAATCACCTGGCTCTGAGGCGAAGCCAAAGCACCAATTTGGCTTTCTTTAGGTCGGGTTTTAAAGTATTTCTCAGAATCTTCTTTACTTAATTTTTCTACAGTGCCCTCAATACGCACCTGGCGCTCTAATTCTCCCCAATAAAATATCAAAGATACCACCGGATTTTTAGCCATTTCTTTACCTTTTCTGCTCAGGTAATTGCTGTAAAAAACAAATCCATCGGGGTTTAAACCTTTTAATAATACAATTCTTGCCGAGGGCTTGCCGTCATGCGTGGCGGTAGCCAAAGTCATGGCATTTGGTTCGTGAATGCCAGATTTTAAAGCTTCGTCAAACCAATGGTCAAACTGTTCGATGGGATTCTTTTTAACTTCCTTTTCGTTTAATTTCTCAGACTGATAATCTTTTCTAAGATTTTCTAAGGTTTCTTTACTAGTTTTCATAATCAATGCAAACTTACTAAAAGCTAGGGCTTTTGGCTCTTTATTTGATACCAATTATTTAGTTTTGATAGATTTCGAATTTAAAATTAAACGATTGATGATTCCTGTTAGCCCAGTTCAAAAAGGAAGTTTATTGATTTCCGAGCCATTTATGTCCGATCCTGATTTTAAAAGGTCGGTGGTTTTGCTTACTGAGCATAGCGAAGAAGGCTCGGTGGGTTATGTTCTCAATCAGAAAAGCAATTTGTTGGTAAAAGATTTACTCCCGGATTTTAAGCATTGCGATTTTCCGGTTTATATAGGCGGACCGGTTGCAAATGATACGCTGCATTATGTTCATTCTGCGTTTGATCGCTTAAAAAGTGGCGACTTAATTGCTAAAGGTTTGTATTGGGGAGGGAATTTTGAAACCTTGAAAATACTCATCAATACCAATCAGATAAAATCAGAAGAGATCAAGTTTTTTGTGGGCTATTCTGGATGGGAAGCCGGGCAACTGCAAGAAGAGCTGGCACAGCAATCATGGATTATTTCCAATAAATACCAGCAAGGTTTAATTTTTGAAAACGAAGTGGCTCATTTGTGGAAAGAGGTGGTTACAGCTATCGGGACCAGATTTGCCCATTTGGCACATTACCCCGAAAACCCCATGTGGAATTAAGAATTGCTTACTTCTTTGGCGCTTTCTTCAATTTTAATTTTCAAATCTTCTTTAAAATCAATCAGTTTATTAACCAATTCATGGTCTGCAGTTGCCAGAATCTGAGCAGCCAGCAAACCGGCATTCTTCGCCGCATTTAAAGCTACGGTAGCTACTGGAATGCCATTAGGCATTTGAAGGATAGATAAGATAGAATCCCAGCCATCAATAGAATTGCTGGATTTAACCGGAACCCCAATTACCGGTAAATGAGTAATAGAAGCCACCATACCCGGTAAATGAGCGGCACCACCGGCGCCGGCAATAATTACTTTTAAACCTCTAGATGCTGCAGTTTCGGCATAATCAAACATGCGTTGAGGAGTGCGGTGAGCAGAAACTACCGTCATTTCGAAATCTACGCCTAATGTTTTAAGAATATCAGCCGCTTCCTGCATAACCGGAAGGTCTGATTTGCTACCCATGATGATGCCTACTTTTGCCATGATATTATGCTTTAACTTTTAATGTTTGTTGTACTATTCGTGCCTTACGTATCGCTTCTTCGCGGTCTGCGTCTAAAATGGTAACATGCCCCATCTTGCGGAAGGGTTTAGTGTACTTTTTACCATACAAATGAACAAATACCCCGCTCAGTTTTAAAATTTCATCCAGGCCTTCGTAATTGGCCAGACCCTCAAATCCATCTTCACCTAAAATGTTTACCATTACGGCATGCTGAATGCTTTGCGTATCGCCTAAAGGCAAATTAAATATAGCCCGTATTAATTGTTCGTATTGCGAAGTATAATTGCCCTCAATGGTGTGGTGCGCACTATTGTGCGGACGGGGAGCCAATTCGTTAACCAGTAAATGCCCGTCTTTGGTTAAAAACATCTCTACGGCTAAAATGCCAACAATTTGCAGGCTGTTGGCAATTTGTAAAGCCAGTTTCTCGGCCTGAACCAAAATCCCGGGAGGTAAATCTGAAGGAGAAATTAAAAATTCTACCAAATTGAGGTGCGGATTGAAGTCCATTTCCACCACCGGAAAGGTTTTGGTTTCTCCAGCCTCGTTTCTTGAAACCACCACAGCCACTTCTTTCTTAAAATCAACCCATTCTTCTACCAGGCTTGGCGCTTCAAAAGCCTGATCCAAATCACTTTCGGAATGTATTTTATAAACACCCCGGCCATCGTAGCCATCTTTCCTTAATTTTTGGATAAATGGAAAATGCAGGCTGGTTTTAGCCAAATCCTCTTTTTTGCTAATGAGCTCAAAAGGAGCGGTTGGGATATTATTTTCTTTAAAAAATTGCTTCTGGGTGCCTTTATCCTGAATTAAACGGATAACTCGCGATTGCGGATATACTTTAACACCTTCCTGTTCCAGCTTTTCTAAAGCATCAACATTCACTTTTTCAATTTCAATTGTTAAAAAAGCAGCGTTTTTGCCGAATTTATAAACCGTATCGAAATCTGTTAAATCGCCCTGAATAAATTGATGAGCCAGAGATTTGCAAGGCGCATCTTCATCGGGATCGAGTACCCGACACGAAATATTTAAATTAACAGCTTCTTGTATGAGCATTCGGCCGAGTTGGCCACCGCCTAAAATGCTTAATTTAAGTTCACCTTCCATTTGTGTTGCAAGTTTACGCAAAAGTGATTGTATCCGCAATTTTAAGCAGTGTGAGGATGTGGAAAACTAGTAGAACACAAGTTCGACCTAAGCGTTAATTTTGTGTTGCTTTTGGTTCCCGGCTTGTTCGGGATTAAAAGGGAATACGGTGTAATTCCGTAACTGTCCCGCAGCTGTAAGCTCTGTAACCGAATCCATTCTTTAGTCACTTTCCTTAACAGGATGGGAAGACCGGATCTCGGGGAGTAAGTCAGAAGACCTGCCATTCGCATTTATAATTCATAGCTTTCGGGGATTGAAGCTTGAGTGATGTACGTCAAAGTATTTCATTTGAACACCTTCTTTACTGTTTGCTGTGGGGAACACTCACAACAACATGAACAAAAAAATTATCAAAGTGCTGGCGAGCCTAGGGTTCGCACACTTGGCATTGCTCTCGGCAAATGCCTTTTCGCAAGAAAAAACAATTAATCAATTAGACGAAGTAGTAGTAACGGCCAGTCGTTCGCCCAGAAAACAGTCAGAAACCGGAAAAGTAGTGCGGGTGATTTCGGCTGCACAGCTGGCGCAAAGCCAGGGCAGAACCTTGCCAGAATTGCTCAATAACGTGGCGGGTTTAAACATGGGCGGCTTCGGTAATCATCCCAGCGAAATTAAAGCCCTTTATTTAAGAGGTGCCAGTGCCGGAAATACTTTAATTTTAATTGATGGTATTGCGGTAAACGATGCTTCCAATATTTCTGGCGAATACGATATTTCGGCTATCGCGATAGAACAAATCGAAAGAATAGAAATACTGAAAGGTGGAAACTCTACGCTTTATGGCTCAGATGCGGTAGCTGGCGTAATCAATATCATCACCAAAAAAGGCGAAGGTCCGCTTAAAGCCCATGTTTTAGCCACAGGCGGATCATATGGTACCTACAAACAGGTTTTGGCTTTAAACGGTTCTTTAGGCAGTACCCGTATCGGTTTTAATGCCTCCAATTTAAATGTTAATGGATTTTCAACTGCAAGGCCTGCTTCAAATCAAGAAAATTATGAAAAAGATGGTTTTAAGCAGCGGTCCATTGGCCTCAATGTGCAGCAGACAATAAACCTTAAATTTAAGCTAAATGCCAATGTACAGGCAAACCAGAACCTGGCAGACTTGGATAATGGTGCCTTTGACGACAACGCCGATTATACTTACAATAAAACAGCGCTTTTAGTGGGTTTGGGTGGCCAGTATATAGCCGGAAAAGCAGTTTATAACTTTAATTTAAGCCAGAATAACGTAGACAACCGCTTTTTAAACTCCGGTTCACCAGAAACCACCCGTGGCGATATTACCAATCTGGAAGCCAATGTTTCTTATCCTTTAGCCCCTTTTGTAGATTTAATTGGCGGCCTAAATTACAAGCGTTCATCTACAGATCAGCTTTCGCCTTGGGGTGCTTTAACTGCCGATAATAACATCAGAAGTGTGTACAGTTCCTTGTTTTTTAAACTGGGCGAACAATTTAGAACAGAGTTAGGCGGCCGCTTAAACGATCATAATGTGTATGGCTATAACCTTACCTATACCTTTAATCCATCGTATTTAATCGCCAACAAGTATAAATTGTTTGTTAACCTTTCTTCGGCATTTAAAGTGCCTTCGCTGTATCAATTGTTCTCAGAATATGGAAATTTAAACCTCAAACCAGAAAGCACCAACACCTTTGAAGCCGGAGCAGATATGGAACTTATTCCTTCTAAATTGCGTTTAAACCTGGCTTTTTTCAACAGAAATATAAAAGATGTGATTGATTTCGGTTTGGTTGGGCAGGATTTTCGCTACGTTAATAAAAACCAGCAAAAAGACAAAGGTTTCGAATTGGAATTGAATTATAAACCTACTGCAAAACTCACGCTAGATGCCTTTTATGCCTTTGTAACCGGAAAACAGATTCAGGATGGCGAAAGTGTAGATAATTTAATACGTAGACCAAAACACAGTTTAGGTTTAAATTTACAGGCCAGCCTAAGCAAGCAATTTACAGCAGCCCTAACTTACAAGTGGGTAGGAGAAAAAATTGATCAATACTACGATCCTATTCTTTCTCAAGGCGTTTCGGTTGATCTAAAACCTTACGGTTTTATAGATGCTTATGTGCAATATCAGCCAAAATCCAATTGGACTTTATTTGCCGATGTGAAAAACCTGCTCGATACAGATTTTATAGATCGTGCCGGATACACCACTAGGGGTATTAATTTCAATGCCGGCTTTAAGTTTGATATCAGGTAAGCAATCTGTCCGTGTTTTTAGTCTCGGCTGCGTGAGACCTTAACGGAATCAAAAAAGCCTCCCGATTAATCGGGAGGCTTTTTTGATTATAGTCCACGATTTTAATCGTGGTAAAAGTAGAAGAATTATAAATGGATGACCTCGCCGTAAGCATCAGCAGCAGCCTCCATAATGGCTTCGCTCATGGTTGGGTGGGGGTGAACCGTTTTTACAATATCCATACCGGTAGATTCCAGTTTGCGGGCAACCACCACTTCGGCAATCATTTCGGTTACGTTGGCGCCAATCATGTGGGCGCCTAAAATTTCACCGTATTTGGCATCGAAAATAACTTTTACAAAACCGTCTTTTACACCGCCTGCACTGGCTTTGCCAGAAGCAGAGAATGGGAATTTACCTACTTTGATTTCGTAACCAGCTTCTTTAGCAGCTTTTTCGGTATAACCTACCGATGCAATTTCGGGAGAGCAGTAAGTACAGCCCGGAATGTTGTTATAATTTAAAGGTTCTGGGTGGTGACCTGCAATTTTTTCTACGCAAATAATACCTTCGGCAGAAGCAACGTGAGCCAAAGCCTGGCCCTTTACGATATCGCCAATAGCAAAAACGCCATCGATATTGGTTTTGTAGAAATCGTCTACTAAAACACGGCCTTTATCGGTTTTTACTCCTACTTCTTCTAAACCTAAATTTTCAATATTGGTGCTTACGCCTACGGCAGATAAAACGATATCACATTCGATGATTTCTGTTCCTACAGCAGTTTTAACCTGCACTTTGCAGCCTTTGCCAGAAGTATCTACAGATTCTACATTGGCACCAGTCATGATACTGATGCCTGATTTTTTGAAGCTTCTTAGTAATTGTTTAGAAACATCTTCATCCTCTACCGGAACAATATTGTCTAAATATTCTATGATGGTTACTTTAGTACCAATAGAATTGTAGAAATAAGCAAATTCTACACCAATGGCGCCAGAACCTACTACTACCAACGATTTAGGTTGTTCTGGTAATACCATGGCCTGGCGATATCCGATTACTTTTTTACCGTCTTGTTTTAGGTTAGGTAATTCTCTTGAGCGACCGCCTGTTGCCAGAATAGTATTTTTAGCAGTTAATTCCTGGTTTGAACCATCTGCACCTAAAATCTGAACTACGCCGCCTTTTTTGATTTTGGCGGTACCCATAATCACGTCGATTTTATTCTTTTTCATCAGAAATTGAATGCCTTTGCTCATGCCTTCGGCTACATCGCGGCTGCGTTTTACCACTGCCCCAAAATCAACTTCTGCACCGGCTATTTTTAAGCCATATTCTTCGGCATGGTTCATGTATTCGAAAACCTGAGCGCTTTTTAACAAGGCTTTGGTGGGAATACACCCCCAATTTAAACAAATGCCGCCTAAAGATTCTTTTTCTACAATGGCGGTTTTTAAACCCAACTGGGCAGCACGAATGGCTGCTACATATCCACCCGGTCCGCTACCTATTACTATTAAATCGTAATTCATATTTTTCGTTATTATGGAAGCTCAAAACTAAGCAATTGTGTCGGATCTCTAAAATTTTCCACTTATCCACATTTTATCTTTCTTTTTTGCTTGTTTTATAGGCAATTAGCTTGATTTTTTGTATTCAATTGGGAATGTTGAAAAGTATGCCTCAAAATCATTAAAAGTGATAACATAAAATTAACATTGATCTACCCTTATTAAAGAAATTGATTTCTATATTTGTCGCAAATTATACCGTTATAACTTGTAACGGTTAAACATTAGAAATTAAATTATTAACCAAAAAATTATGATGAAAAAATTACTTTCTACGTTGTTTCTTGTGTTTGCAGCTATTTGCGTGTTTGCACAAGTAACTACCAGTAGTTTGACGGGTACCATCAAAGATTCTCAGGAAACCTTGGTAGGTGCAAGCGTTAAAGCTACTCACACCCCAACTGGAACAGTTTACGGTGCATCTACCAATGTTAATGGTAAGTATTCTATCAACAATTTACGTGTTGGTGGTCCTTACACTGTTGAAGTAAGCTATTTAGGTTACCGTTCATTTAAGGTAACTGATGTTTATTTGCAATTGGGTGAAACTCTTACCTTAAACAGTTTGTTGGAAAAAGCGGGTCAACAACTACAAGAAGTAGTTGTAACTGCTAGTAAAGACAATACGTTTAACAGTAAAAGAACTGGTGCGGCTACCAACATTGGTAAAGATCAGTTAGAGAAATTGCCAACGCTTAGCAGAAGCTTACAAGATTTTACTCGTTTAACGCCACAGGCAAACGGTAACTCTTTTGGTGGTGCTAACAACCGTTTCAATAACATTACTATTGACGGTGCGGTAAACAACGACGTTTTTGGTTTATCTGGTTCAGGTACTCCGGGTGGTCAGGCTAATACTCAGCCAATCTCTTTAGATGCTATCCAAGAAATTCAGGTAGTATTAGCACCTTATGATGTTACTCAGGGTAATTTTACAGGTGGTGGCGTAAATGCTGTTACCCGTTCTGGTACTAATAAATTTGAAGGTTCAGCTTACTTTTTTGGCCGCAATGAAAATACTGGTGGTAAAAACGTATTAACCAACACAAAGTCTAGTTCTTTCATGAACAATCAGTACGGTTTCCGTTTTGGTGGCCCGATTGTAAAAGATAAATTATTCTTTTTCGTGAATGCTGAATTGCAAAGAATTGAGTCGCCTTTATTTAATAATGCAGGTGAAGCAGGTTCTGCAATTACTGCAGCTACTGCTAAATCTATTGCTGATTATGCACTAGCTACCTGGAATTATGACGTAGGATCTTATGGTCCTGAAGTTATTCAGACTGAAAATAATAAAGTATTTGCGAAATTGGATTGGAACATCAATCCTAAAAATCAATTGACTGTGAGATATAATTATATCGATGCATTTGATGATAATATTTCTAGAAGCGGTACTTTTTTCCGTTTTGGTAACAACGCTTACAAGTTTGAAAACAAACAACACGTGGGCGTAATGGAACTAAGAACTAAGTTGAGTGATAAAGTGTCTAACAACTTAATTTTAGGTTATTCAAGAATCAGAGATTCTAGAAATACTGCAGGTTCTTTATTCCCTCAAATTACGATCTTAAATATTGACAACATTTCTTCAAACAGTGCCGAATTGGGTTCTCAAAGAAGTTCTGCAGCCAATGAGTTAGATCAAGATGTGATTGAATTTACAGATAACCTAAAAGTGAACTTGGGTAAACACAATTTAACTTTTGGTACTCACAATGAGTTTTTCTCTTTCAGAAACTTATTCATCAACAATTACAACGGTCGTTGGGACTTTAATAACGTTGCTGATTTCTTGAGCAATACGCCTGCACGTGTTAGAGCAACGTATTCTTTAATTCCAGGAGAGCCAACGCCATCTGCTTCATTTAAAGCTGCCCAATTAGGTTTTTATGCACAAGATGAATTTGAAGCGGCTAAAGGCTTAAAATTAACAGCAGGTATCCGTATTGATATGCCTATTTTTGGCGATACTCCATTACGTAATCCTAAAATAGAAGCTTCTTTCCCAGATTATCGTACAGATAACATGCCTAGCAGTAAACCATTGTTTGCGCCACGTTTAGGCTTTAACTACGATGTATTTGGAGATCGTTCATTACAAATTAGAGGTGGTTCTGGTATCTTTACCGGTCGTGTGCCTTTTGTTTGGTTGTCAAACCAGTTTAGCAATAGCGGAATGCTATTCGGTACTGTTGACAGAAAAAATACAGTTGCTAGTCCTTTAAGTTTTGTTTCAGATCCTACCAATCAGCAGTCTGCTGGTGCTGGGTCTACCAGAGCTGAAGTTAACTTAGTTGCTAAAGATTTTAAATTACCACAGGTGTTTAGAAATAACTTGGCATTTGATGTTAAACTTCCGTTTGGTATTACAGGTACTTTAGAGGGTATTTACTCTAAAACATTAAATAACGTAGTTTACAAAGACATCAACTTAAAAGAATCTACGGCTACTATTGCATCTGGTTTATCTAATTATGCAGATATGCGTCCGGCATATGGTGCTAAATTTGATTCTCCTAACTTTACTAACGTAATTTTGTTAGATAACACCAACAAAGGTTACACGTATAGCTTAACTGCACAATTACAGAAAAGATTTGATTTCGGTTTAAGCACAATGGTTGCTTATACTAACGGAAAAGCAACTTCTGTAAATGATGGTACCAGTAGTACTGCATTCTCTAACTGGGAATTTTTGCAAGGCGTAAGCAATCCTAATAATCCTGGTTTAACTACATCTAGTTTCCAGGTTAGACACCGTATGGTAGGTTCATTGGATTACAAATTTAACTATGGTAAAAACAAAGCATCTGGTACTGGAATTTCATTATTCTATGCTGGCCGTTCTGGAACACCGTTTACCTATTTGTATAATGGTGATTTAAATGGTGATGGTGGTTTTTCTAACGATTTAATCTTCGTTCCAGAATTTGCTAGCCAAATTAAATTAGTTGCCTCTGGTTCTACTACTGCTGCTGCTCAGTGGACTGCTTTAGATGCGTTTATCAAAGCTGATCCTTATTTGAGCACCAGAAGAGGTAAATATGCCGAGCGTAACGGTGCTGAAACTCCTTGGGAGCATCAGTTTGATGTAAGAATAACTCAGGATTTTGGAGCTATCGTTAAAGGTTCTAAAAATAAAATTCAGTTAACCTTCGATATTTTCAACGTAGGTAACTTGTTAAATAAAGATTGGGGACGTCAGTACTTTGTGTCTAACCAGGCTTTAACCTTAATTACTTACTCTACAAGTAATGGTGGTGGTTATACTTTCAAAGCGCCTTCAACCGGTAAAGGTTACCAAACCTCTGGTTTCGGATCTGCTTGGTCTGGCCAGTTTGGTGTGAGATACCTATTTAACTAATACTCGTTAAACTCTTTAAAAAACCCTCCTCCGAAATTCGGAGGAGGGTTTTTTAGTTTAATGCCTATTCCATTATCCATATTGTTTTGGATTTCTGATCTACAGATGTTTATCCAATTATTAATTATTGTTCAAACATATAATTAATTTGAAAGAAATAAATAATAATTTAATTTAATATTAGTTCGTAAAATTTAAATAGGGCTTATATATTTACAATTGAAATTATCAACCATTTTCAATTCACCTAATCCTATTTTTATGAAAAAAAAATTACTTTTAGTGGCTTCCGCTCTGTTTTTGTTTCAGTCAATTGCGATGGGGCAGGGTGTTACCACATCTGCTATTTATGGACTTGTTACAGATGATGCCGGAGAAACCTTACCCGGCGCAAGCATCGTAGCCACACACGAACCTACCGGTACTGTTTACACTACACTTAGCCGTGCCGATGGTCGCTATAATTTGCCCAACCTAAGGGTAGGCGGACCTTACTCGGTTAAGGTTTCTTTTATCGGCTTTGCCGATTTTATACGCAAAGACATTCAGCTTACACTTGGACAGGATTACCTGCTGAATGTCAAAATCTTTGAAAGAGCTAATGCCTTAGAAGAGGTGGTAATTACCGGTACTCAGGATAAGTTGTTTAATAGTTCACGCACAGGTGCCCGAGAAACCATTACCCGAACCCAAATAGACCGCTTACCTACCATTAACCGTTCTTTGCAGGATTATACCAAATTAACGCCCTCTGCAAACGGTAATTCATTTGGCGGCAGAAGTTCCAGTTACAATAATGTAACCGTTGACGGCGCTTTATTTAATAACTCTTTCGGTCTTTCGGGTACCTTGGGCGGACAGACCAATTCTCAACCCATTTCTTTAGACGCGATTGAACAAATTCAGGTAGATATTGCTCCTTTCGATATCCGTCAGGGATTTTTTACCGGGGCAGGGGTAAACACAGTAACCAAATCAGGAACTAATCAAATTAAAGGAACAGTTTATACTTATTTCCGTACACCGGGCTTATTAGGTAAAGAAGCAGGAGTTTTTGAAGTGCAGCGACCCGACTTTAAATATCATACCGAAGGTTTAAGTATTGGCGGACCCATTATTAAAAATAAACTCTTCTTTTTCGTTTCTGCAGAACAGGAGCGGCTGGAAGAGCCTGCCACTGCGCTAACTGCCGAAAAAACCGGGCAGACCGGAGGTTCCGGAAATATCTCTCAAGCAAAAGCGACCGATTTAGATGCTTTAAAAGATTTTTTGATTACAAACTACAGTTATAATCCTGGCGATTATGAGGGCTATAATTACCGCACACAAAGCGATAAACTGACCACTAAAATAGACTGGAATATCAATAAAAATAACACCTTAAGTGCCAAATATTTTTACTTAAAATCTTCTCGAAATTTGCCTGCATCCAATTCTGGGGCTATTGGGGGCAATCGTCAGCCCAGTTTAACGGGTTTGCCATTTAACGGCTCTGGTTATACCATTAACAACGATTTTAACATAGGTATTGTTGAATTAAATACCCGGATAGGTTCTAAATTTGCCAATAAAATGTCATTTGGCTATACCGCATTAAGAGATTTGCGAAGTTCGCAGGCCCAGGGCTTATTTCCTCTGGTTGATATCGGCAACGGAACCGGACAAACCCTCACCACTTTTGGGTACGAACCTTTTACCGCATTTAACCAACTTAATACGGATACCTGGCAGTTTACCAACGATTTTACCATTTATGCCGGTAAACACGAAATTGTTATTGGAACCAGCAATCAACTCAATGAATTTAAAAATGGGTTTGCCCCAACCTATTATGGTAATTATCATTTTGCAAACCTGCAAGATTTTTATGATTCTGCCAATAACGGCACGGCCAATGCTATTCGTTATCAATTGCGTTATTCGGCCCTGCCTGATGGTTCTTTTCCTTTTGCCAGAATTAAAGCGTACACTTTTAGTCTTTATGCCCAGGATAAATTTCAGGTGAATACTAATCTAAAACTCAGCCTTGGTTTAAGAGCAGATCTTTCCTCTTTCCCTATTACTTTGGATAAAAATGATGATCTGGCTAACCTAACATTTAGAGATGGACTTAAAATAGATGTTTCTAAAATGCCCGATGCTAAAATACTATGGTCTCCAAGATTAGGCTTTAATTGGGATGCAAGGGGAGACCAAACCACACAAGTACGTGGCGGTGCGGGTATTTTTACCGGACAGGTGCCCTTTGTTTGGCTTTCTAACCAAGCCTCCAACAACGGAGTTCAGTTTGGTTCTGTAGATATCAACCAAGGGTCAGACCCAATGTTAACACCCCAGTTGGCCTTTAATCCAGATGTAGACGCCAACCGGCCGGCCGGTGCTTTACCAAACACTTCGTATAACGTGGCCGTTACCGATAAAAATTTCAAATATCCGCAGATATTCAGGGCCAACCTCGCGGTAGATCAAAAATTACCTTGGGATTTAGTGGCGACTCTTGAAGGTGCTTATACCAAAGATATCAACGCAGTATATCATCAAAATATCAACTTGCCATCAACCGGAACCGCATTGGCAGGTTCCGATAATCGTTTACGCTTCGATGCTACTAAAATTCATAGCGGTATGGGTGGTGCTACACTGCAAAATCCCAATATCAGCGATGCCATCCTGATGAAAAACACGAACGAGGGATTTTCTTATTTCATTACCGCTCAATTACAAAAATCATTTACCAGTGGATTGTTTGCCAGTATAGCGTATACCTACAGCAAATCTAAATCGGTTAATGATGGGGGATCCATTGCGCAATCAATTTGGAGAGATCGTCCGGTTTCAGGGGATCCCAATGCGGAAGAACTGGGTTATTCCAATTTTTATCAGCCCAACCGTGTAATTGCTTACCTGTCATACAGAAAGGAATACGCCAAACGATACGCCACTTCTATCGGCTTAACCTTCGAATCGGCAACGGCCGGAAATTACTCGTTTACCTACCGTAATGATTTAAACGCCGACGGCCTGTCAAACAACGATTTGATGTATATCCCTAAAGATATTAATGATATCGTTTTGGTACCCGATGCGGGTTCTGATACCCGAACCAATGCGCAAATTTGGGCCCAACTGGATGCATTTATTAAACAAGACCCATACCTATCTAAAAACAGGGGTAAAATTGCCGAAAGAGGAGCCGGATTGCTACCTTACTTTAATACTGTAAATTTAAATCTTAGCCAAGATTTTATGATGATGGTAAAGGGCAGTAAAAATACTTTACGCCTTACGGCAGATATATTTAATCTGGGCAATATGCTGAATAGCAATTGGGGATTATTTAAACAATCGGCAGTAGGAGCCCGCCAGCCATTATCATTTAAGGGTATGATTACAGATCCCCTAAGTCCTAATGTAGGAAAACCAAGTTTTTCATTCCCTTATGCAAGTGGAAGCAGTTTAACGCCTATAAGCCAATCATACACCGTAAATACAGCCCAGATTTCACGCTGGCAGTTGCAAATTGGCTTACGCTATATTTTTAACTAAAATCATTTATTTCAGAACCGTTTTAAACCCTGCCTCAATTTCCGGGCAGGGTTTTTTGTTTCACAATATGTAGTATTATATTGCGTACTTAATATCTCAACGATGCTATTTTTCTCTTCCAGATTTAAACTAATCTACTGCCTTGCAGGTTTAATGTGTATGTTTAACTCATTAAACGTATTTGCGCAATCAGGTTTAAAAACTTCGTTTAAAATTCTGCCATTAGGGGTTAAAGGTGGCCTAGACGAAAGCAATCTTTCTGCCTACCTGCTGGCTGCTGCCGGTTCTGACAATTACATTTGTTTAGATGCGGGCACCCTGCATTCCGGGATTAATAAAGCTATACAGCACAAGTTATTTAAGGGAAGTGTTTCTCAAGTGTTGCAGCATAACATTAAGGGGTACTTATTATCTCACGCCCACTTAGATCACCTTTCGGGATTAATTATCAATTCGCCGGATGATAGTAAAAAAAATATTTACGCCCTTCCGGAAGTGTTGGAAACCTTGAAAACGCATTATTTTACTTGGAAAAGCTGGGCTAATTTTGGGAGCGAAGGAGAAAAGCCAATCTTAAATAAATACCAATATATTCCTCTCTCAGAAAGCGAGGAAATAAAGTTAGACCAAACTGATCTTCGTTTAAAAACATTCAAATTAAGCCATGTAAATCCCGATTTAAGCACTGCATTTTTAATCAGCAATTCAGATAATCAGCAAATACTTTATTTGGGAGATACCGGAGCAGATGACATAGAAAAATCAACCCGTTTACGAAATCTCTGGCAGGCAATAGCTCCGGCAGTTAAAAGTAAACAGCTTAAAGCCATTTTTATAGAAGTTTCCTTTCCGGATGAAATAGCCGATAGTCAGCTTTTTGGGCATCTTAAGCCCAAATTATTGATGAAAGAAATGCAAAATTTGGCTCAATTCACTGGAACAGCTGCTTTGAAAAGCTTCCCGATTATAATCACCCACATGAAACCTTCCGGCGATAATGAAAAGAATATCAAGCAGCAGCTAAAGGCTCAAAATAAATTAGGCCTTAAGTTTATTTTCCCACAGCAGGGTAAGTTGTTGGAATTCTAATTATAAACGAATTCGCCGAATTCAGATCGGATTGTCACTTGTTTTTGATCTGCTTTTTCTACCCGGCCAATAATTTGGGCATCAATCCCGAATGATTTAGAAATATCGATAATGTCACTGGCCAGGCTTTCCGGCACGTAAAGCTCCATCCGGTGCCCCATGTTAAATACCTTATACATTTCTTCCCAGGAAGTTTGAGATTGCTCCTGAATTAGTTTAAACAGGGGAGGAATAGGGAATAAATTATCCTTAATAATGTGTAAATCTTTGATAAAATGCAGCACCTTGGTTTGCGCTCCGCCACTGCAATGCACCATGCCGTGAATTTGAGCACGGTATTTGGCTAAAATTTGCTGAATAACCGGAGCGTAAGTACGGGTAGGAGAAAGTACTAATTTTCCCGCAGTGATGGTTTTGTCGGCAGAAATGGCAATTGGGTCTGTTAGTTTTTTATTACCGGCAAAAATCAACTCATAAGGCACAGCTGGATCGTAACTTTCCGGATATTTTTCGGCTACATATTTATGAAAAACATCGTGCCGGGCAGAAGTTAAGCCGTTAGAACCCATTCCGCCATTATATTCTTTTTCATAGCTAGCTTGTCCAGAAGAGCTCAAGCCAACAATTACATCACCGACTTCAATATTATCGTTAGAAATTACTTCCGATCTTTTCATCCGGCAGGTAACGGTAGAATCAACAATAATAGTTCTCACCAAATCGCCCACATCGGCAGTTTCGCCGCCGGTAGAATAGATGCCAATGCCTAAAGCACGCAGTTCGGCCAAAATTTCTTCGGTACCATTAATTATTTCGGCAATTACCTCTCCCGGAATCAGGTTTTTATTTCGGCCAATGGTTGAAGAAAGTAAAATTTGATTGGTAGCACCTACACAAATCAAATCGTCCAGATTCATAATAATAGCGTCCTGGGCAATGCCCTTCCAAACAGACAGATCGCCGGTTTCTTTCCAGTATACATAAGCCAAGGCAGATTTAGTTCCGGCACCATCTGCATGCATAATATTGCACCAGGCTTCATCGCCACCTAAAATATCAGGAATAATTTTGCAGAAAGCCTGAGGATAAAGACCCTTATCTATGTTTTTGATGGCAGCATGTACATCTTCTTTTCCGGCAGATACGCCGCGTTGCTGGTATTTCAAATCTG
>CAZFAE010000006.1:47199-60142 GCA_964516035.1 uncultured Sphingobacterium sp. | reverse complement strand
GCTATATCCACTCCGAAATTAAAACGCTGGAGCGGGTAGAAATTCTTCGCGGTTTACGATTGGGCGAATTTGATGTACTGATTGGGATTAACTTGTTACGTGAAGGACTGGATTTACCCGAAGTTTCGCTGGTGGCTATTTTAGATGCCGATAAAGAAGGCTTTCTGCGATCAGAACGTTCGCTTATTCAAACCATTGGCCGGGCTGCCCGTAATGATCGTGGTAAAGTAATTATGTATGCAGATAACATTACCAAAAGCATGCGGGTAACCATTGATGAAACCAATCGCCGACGCGAAAGACAGATAGCCTATAACCTGGAACATGGCATTATACCAACCACGGTGGGTAAATCTAAAGAATCTATTATGGAGCAAACTTCAGTAATGGATTTTAAAGGCGGCGTAGCCAAAGCATACGTTGAAAATGATTTTGTGGCCAGCCTGGCTGCCGACCCAATTGTTCAATACATGAGCAAAGCTGAATTGCAAAAAGCCATTGATAAAACCAAGAAGGAAATGGCAGTGGCATCTAAAGAAATGGACTTTTTATTGGCCGCTAAATTGCGGGATGAAATGTTTGCTTTAGAAAATGTGATGAAAGAGAAAGAATAAATGATGGGTGGACAAAACAGAAGCGATATTTACCCAGGCTTGGAGGTAAACATTATCTTAAAAAAAGACCAGCGAAGCGGAAAATTAACCCGTGGCATTGTTCAGGCATTATTAACCAGTGCGCCCTATCACTCTCGGGGCATAAAAGTGAGATTGGAAGACGGGCAGGTTGGCCGGGTAGCCGAAATTATTGAAGAATAATTGAAAACGGCTGAAACATTTAAATCCGGAAATAGTCTAAATTTGAAAATCTAAAGCCAACATAATGGGCATTTTAAATTTCATATTCATTACCCTAATTGCACTCTGGGTTATCCGAATTGCATTTCGTTTGTTATTACCCCTTGTGCTCAAACGTTTGATTAAAAAAATGCAAAACCGGGCCGGACAGGCTCAGGCAAATCAAGCTCCTCCACGCAAAGAAGGTGCCATTAATGTAGATTATGTACCGCCAAAAACAAAGGCCGCCAAAGCCGAAAAAGCGGGAGAATTTGTTGATTTTGAGGAGATCAAATAAAAAATCTCTCGAAAAATATCTGGCTATTCGACATGTTTTGAAAGGCATGTCGAATTTGAAATCAAAGAGATTTATAAATCTCAAAAACGATTGAAATCGTTGACCCTAACCCACTCTTTCCATAGCCCACGATTTAAATCGTGGGCTATGTGGTTTAAAACCCCAGCTAAAAACTTGTACTACGCTGCTTTTTTCTATTTTTGGAATTCAAAAACAGCAAAAGCATGAATAATTGGTTTAAACGCAACGCCACCCATCTTATCATTATCGGCATTTTTGTTACCCTGTGCCTGGTATATTTCAGTCCGGCAATACAGGGCAAAGGCCTTATCCAGAACGACGTTTTGCAGGCACAAGCCATGCAAAAAGAAATCATGGATTTTAAAGCCCTGGACGGCAAAGCACCACTCTGGACTAATTCTATGTTTGGCGGTATGCCTTCGTACCAAATTTGGGTACAATATCCGTTTAACGTAACCACTTATATTATTTCTTTCTTTAAAACCGTATTCCCAAATCCTATCGATACCGTTTTATTGTATTTATTAGGTGCCTATTTGCTGTTTAGCGTTTTGCGGGTAAAACCCTGGCTGGCTGCTGCCGGAGCCATTGCTTTTGCATTTTCATCGTATAACTTTATCATTATCGAAGCCGGACATAGCAATAAAGCCTTGGCTATCGCTTTTTTTGCGCCCATTTTAGCAGGTATTTTATTAACGCTGCGCCGCAAATATTTATTAGGTGCAGCCCTTACGGCCATCGCTTTAGCGCTAGAAATACGGTCAAACCATATCCAAATGACCTATTATCTCTTTATCGCCATCCTGATTTTTATTGGAATAGAGATTTATCATGCCATTAAAACCAAAACTTTAAAAGATTTAAGCAAACCGGCAGCTTATCTGGCAGGCGCTTTGCTTATCGCGACAAGCGTAAATGCGGGCATGCTTTGGACTACTTACGAATACGGACAGGAATCGATTCGTGGAAAATCTAATCTGACAAATACCCAAACCAAAGTGAGCAACGGCTTAGATAAAGAATATGCTTACCAATGGAGCCAGGGCGTGGGAGAAAACATCACTTTTCTGGTGCCTAATTTTTATGGCGGTGGCGGTGCCAGCCAATTAGACGAAACCTCTG
This sequence comes from uncultured Sphingobacterium sp., assembly GCA_964516035.1. GTDB lineage: Bacteria > Bacteroidota > Bacteroidia > Sphingobacteriales > Sphingobacteriaceae > JAIPAN01. The sequence continues at coordinate 57,868 of CAZFAE010000006.1, read as the reverse complement.
AAGTGGCAAAAATCTTGTCGCAAAAAGGTGTTCCGGCAGATCAGGCTGTAGGTTTTGCCAAACAATTGCCTACATATTGGGGCGAAAAGCCTTTTACCTCTGGGCCATTCTACTTTGGAGCCATCGTATGTTTTCTATTTATTTTAGGATTATTTATTGTTAAGGGACGCTTTAAATGGTGGATTTTATCGGCTACCGTGTTGAGTCTGCTTTTATCTTTCGGTAAAAACTGGCCGCTGGTTTCAGATCTATTCTTCGATTACTTCCCGATGTACAATAAATTCAGGGCGGTAGAATCTATCCTGGTTATTGCCGGCTTCTTGTTCCCAATTTTAGCGGTATTGGCCGTTCAAGAATTGAGCGAAAGCAAAGAAGACCGCCAAAAACTATTCAAAAAATTCCAGTATGCGGCAGGCATTACCCTAGGCTTATTGCTGATATTGATTGCTGCGCCAACTTTATTCTTCAGCTTCCAATCAGCAGGACATGCGCAGCTGGTAGAGCAATTGGCACAGGTAACCGGTGGCGATCGCAATTTTGCAGAATCTATTGCACAATCGCTGGTTAACGATCGCATCAACCTGGCTCGTACAGACGCCATCCGTTCGCTTATTTTTGTATTAATTGCCCTTGCATTGGTTTGGGCACTAATCAAAAACAAACTAAGCCTCACCTTGGCTTCTGTATTTTTAGCTATCGCGATTTTAGTAGATATGTGGGGGGTTAACCGCCGCTACCTCAACAACGAAAACTTTGTTGAAAAATCTGTCTTAAAACAACAGTTCCAGGCTCGTGAAGTAGATCAGTTTATTTTAAAAGACCCAAGCCCAGATTACCGGGTGCTTGATTTAACCATTCCTACATTCTCCAGCGCATCGGCATCTAATTTCCATAAAACCGTGGGTGGCTACCATGCCGCCAAGCTTAAACGCTATCAGGAAGTAATAGACAAGCAGTTTAATGGCGCCATTAACGAAGATGTTTTGGACATGCTGAACACCAAATATGTGATTCTTAACGATGAGCAGAACAAATCTCAGCGCATGCAAAACCGGGCAACGGCTTGCGGCAATGCCTGGTTTGTTTCAAATGTAACTTTTGTTAAAAATGCAGATGAAGAAATGATGGCTATCAGCAGTTTCGACCCTAAAATCGAAGCTTTTGTAGGTGATGAATTCAAATCATTAATTGACAGCAAAAAAGTTGGTTTTGACCCTAACGGGATGATTAAACTCGTAAACTATCGCCCGGATCATCTAACTTACGAATATTCTACTGGTAAAGATATGGTAGCCGTATTTTCAGAAATATGGTATGATAAAGGCTGGAATGCCTATGTAGACGGCGAGAAAATTCCGCATTTCCGTGCAAACTACATTTTAAGAGCCGCAGCCTTACCAGGCGGTAACCATAAACTGGAATTTAAATTTGAACCTAACTCGTATTATACCGGCGAATGGATTTCTTTAATCGCTTCAATTTTATTGCTTGCGGGCTTAGGCTTTGCCGCTTACCGCGGATATAAAGAAGATAAAGTTTAATAAAAACAGAGTATCGGCAAGGGGCTATCTGCCGAAAGAAACGGTTAAAGCCGTTACTATTCAGCTTTTTTATCATAGCCCAGGGTTTAAACCCTGGGCTATTTTTTTAATCATTGGTTCTACGGTAGCGCAAAAAATAGAAAGTCAGATTAATCGCAATGAGTAAATGATTAAATACATTCGGGATAAAACCGTAATGCTTACTAAAAATGGCAAAGCGCTCTTTTAAACTTTGCCGGTGTTTTTTCTTAGACATGCCGCCCACTAAATATTTGGCTACATATCCTGCTACTTTAACTACCTTTTTTGATTTTTTAGCCGCTTTAATAATCCAGTCGATATCGGCACTGAGTTGATATTGCGTATCGTAAGCTTCAGTTAAACTGCGGCGAATATAAATGGCCTGATGGCTGATATTCATCCCCAAACGGAAACTTTTCCAGTTAAAGGCATCCGGCACCTGGTGGCGACGACGGCCCAAACTTTGCCAATTTTCATCAAACATTTCTGTTTCGCCATAATAAATATCTCCATCATCCGCAGCAGCGAAAACTTTCTCTACAGTATCGGGAGCATAGATTTCATCTCCCGAATTCATAAATAATACATAATCGCCGGAGGCTAAAGCCAATCCTTTATTCATGGCATCGTAAATGCCTTTATCTTTTTCGGATATAAGTGTAGATAATTGAGTTTGATAACTTTTGATTATTTCTAATGTACCATCGTTAGAAGCCCCATCAATTACGATATATTCGATATTAGAATACTTTTGATTGAGCACAGAAAGCAAGGTGCGCTCTACATCGCGAACGTTATTATACACAATGGTAATTACACTCAGCTTGGGTTTAAACATGTTTTTGTTCCATTAAAGATTGATACAAACTGATATGTTTTTGGGCAATTACCTCTAAACTAAAATGAGTGGTTGCCCAGTTGCGTGCCGACTGACTGAGCTTAGCTGGCTCTGGGTTTGTGAGTATCCAATTAAGACCCGCTGCCAAGCTTTGGGTATCGGTAAGTTCTGCCAGAAATCCGTTTTCCTGATGAATAACCACATCGCTTACACCAGAAGTACGGAATGCGGCCACCGGAGTACCGCAAGAAATACTTTCGAGAGCGGTATAGCCCATCGTTTCTTCTAATGAAGTAAATAAAAAGGCATCGGATAAACTATACAATTTTACCAATTCTTCATCTTGATCAATACGACCTAAAAAACGATGTTTAACAGGTATTTCGAAATCAATATTCTGGCCATCGCTACCGTAAAAAAGCAGGAGCAGGTTTTCCTGATATTCTGGATGGCGTTTGGCCAATTGCTCAATGGTAGCTATCAATTCGGGGAAGCCTTTATGGCGATCTGATTTAGAGGGCATATAACCAGCCAATACAACCAGGGCCTCCGGATTAACGCCATATTCTTCCCGGCATTTGAATTTATCTAACGGACGAAAGAGATCGGTTTCAAGTGCATTTGAAATCATGTGTACATTTTTTCCAGCAGCAAGTGAAGCTTCTTTTACCCGATCGGCCATCCAATTGCTTGGCGCAATAAAATCAAAATCTAATTGCTCGTAGGCCTGTTTTTTTAATTTCCAGGTTCGGTTTGACAGATCGTGGGCATGTGCATTTTTTAAAACGGGACAGTGGCCGCAGGCTTGCATGAAATTTGTACAGTTATACCTTACGTGGCAGCCTCCGGTTATAGGGTTGCTATCGTGGGTGGTCCAAACAACTTTTTTATTGAGTTGATGGAGCGCTCCGATTTCTTTTGGAGACAAAAATCCGTGATTTATCCAATGCAGATGAATGATATCTGCTTCTTTTATTGCTTGTATATCATTTGGCGATAGGCCAAATCGTTGCAGCGAAAAGGGAATGGCTTTGGATTTCAAAAAATATCTTACCAGAAATCTTTCTGACAGGATATGGATAATTGCCCTGAATTTACCTAATATGGTTTGAGAAATGGCTTGTACACCAGAGTGCTTATTAAATTGATAAAGACAAATGATGTTAGAATCAATGCCTAATGAACGCAATCCTTTATCCAGCCGCAATACTGCCCGGCCTGCCCCACCATTACCATCGTAAGTATTGAGATGTACAACTTTCATTAATTTATAGCCCTTCTATATTTTTTCGAGTATAAATCTAACAATACGCTGTAATAAATTCCCTTTTCTGTGTTTTAGAAATTTCTTGATGAATGCATAAGCTTCGGGATGTTCTGTAATTTGATCGGGAAATTTTGAAACTGGTTGCTGACTAATGTTTACTGAGTACATATTATTTTTACCAGAATGTACCCCGGTGCCATCGTGGCCAATATTATTGATGAGCGAAAAAGCAGGATTGAGGGTTAAGCCGTCTCTTAAAAAAATAGAAGCATACCAGCGTATGGCCCACGAATTATTTTTACCTGATTTAAATTCACGCATTTGTTTCCAGAAATTCATGCAGCCTTCTATACTAAACTGATGTTTCTTTTGGGCATCAAACTGCTGAATTAGCGAATCTATATCCGGATTAAAATGTTTCCATGCCCTATCCCAGGTAGCCCAGCCCCAGCTGCTTGAAACTCTAAAGAAAAAGGTTTCGGGCAAGGTATTGGCTTCTGATGCCGGTAAAGGATACATATAAGCTCCAATATGCATCACCCGATCTTCGGTTTCATAACGATCCAAGGCTTCGTTAAAATAGCTTAAAGTATAAGGAGAGGTAATTAAATCGTCTTCAAAAACAATTACCCGGCCATAGGCTTTAACCAGTTGGCTTACGCCGCTGATCACCGAATTGGCCAGCCCCATGTTTTCTTTGCGTTCCACAATTTCTATAGATTTAAATCCATCTGCCTGGCTAATCAATGCTCTAACCGCTTTTACATTCTCCAACTGTCCGGCATCTTTGGCCCCATCAGAAAAAATAAATAAACGAGATTCGCCAGCCAGCTGATTTTGCTTCAAAAATTGAAGTGTGCGGCGGGTGTGCTCGGGGCGGTTGTAAACAAATAAGGCAATTGGCGCAAATTTTTGCATGAAAAGGGTAAACTAGGTATGAAACAAGTGCTAATATGGGTTGGTTTTTCTACAAATTAAATTTTTGCCTCAGCTTATCAATCAGCTCATTAATATCAACTGAAATATGCAGCAAATACGCTAAAACGGTATATGAAAAGATTACTACGCCCGACCTTACCAAAACATCTATAAAGAAATTCGGAAAATTTGGAATCAGATAGCCAATTAATAGTGCAATAGCACTAACCCCTACTATAAGCAGGTGTGATTTTCCGAAAGGTTGCAGACTGAATTTTATTTTGATATAGAGCCAATAGGTAAAATTGAGCCCAAACATGGTTAATAAATAAGCCAGGGCTGCCCCCAATATGCCCATGGTGGGGATAAGCAGAAAATTTAGAATTCCGCAAACCAGCACCCCTATAATTAAAGTATACGTGATGATTTTATAGTTGGGAGAACTGCTAATGATATGTCCATTAAGTCCGCCGGTAATATCTGCCAAAAATGCCAGCCCCACCAAAAGAAAAACTAAAAAATGATCAGCGTATTCGGGCTTATGCAGCAGCAGAGTAATATTTTGCCAATTAACTATTAGGCATATCAAAAGCAAGCTGCCTATGAGAGACTGCACTACCGAGGTTTTTTGATAAATTCTGCTAATTTTATCAAAGTCGGCATCTTTAAAAGCATTAGAAATGATTTGATAGGATGTCCGATTCAATGCTTTAGCCGGCATGCTGATAACCACCGCAATAGCAAATAAAGTGGTGTAAATACCCACGTCTGCTAAAGATTCTTTACTCAGGGCACTTAACATAATAATATCCAGGTATTGGATCAACGCAAATGAACCTCCACTCAAAACCGAAAAAAGACCAAAATTAACCATAGGCCTAAACTTTTCTTTTAGCGCTGCAGAAAACAGGCTGAATTTAAAATGTGCTCCTTTATAAATACTGTACCACAATATCAGGGTAATAACCACATTGGCAATCAGATAAATGGCGATAAAATTTTGGTAATTGGCAAGTTTAAAAACAATTAACAAAACTCCAATGGAGGTAAAGGCCCGCAGTAAAACCTCTCTCAAAAAGGCAGATAACACGTTATGAAATACCGCTCTGGATAAACCTTCGAGAATACTGTAAACGAGTGTAAAAAAGGAAATAGGTATGAGGTAGTAATAATATTTGACCAGCAGAAATGCTTCTTTTTTCTCCTGATAAAACTGAATGATGGGCGATCTAAAAGCCAGCAGCAAGAGGGTAAAGGCCGTAAAGCTTAAACCACAACATAAAGTAACGAAAGTAATAAAGCCCTGATGGGTTTTATCTGGAGTTTGATAATAAGGAAAGTAACGGAGTATGATATTACTGAATCCTAATGAACTTACCTGAGCAAATAAACCGGTAAGAGAGATTAATAATCCAAAGAACCCAATTTCTTCGAGTGTTAAATTACGCTGAAACAGGATGATACTATTAAAAAAGCCCAGAGCTATACCGCAATACAGGATGATGCTGTTATAAAAACCTTGTTTCTGTAATAGATTCATTAGCGATTGGGCCTGCTTTAAATTAATTGCTTTAACAGTTGATCCAGTTTAGGGATCTGCTTACTTATGGCGTAGTTCTCTCTGATATGAGCTTTACCGGCTTCGCCCATGGCTTGCAGGTCTGTAAGACTGGCTGATGCAACTTTAATCATCCATTTAGCCATACCATCTATATCATTCTCCTCCACCAGATAGCCACTTATTCCATCTAAAACCGCTTGTTTAATTCCGGCATGACGGGTACTCACAATGGGTAATCCTGATGCAGCGGCTTCGAGAATGGTATTGGGTGTACCTTCCATATCTCCATTTGCTGCGGTAACAGAATGTTGCACAAAACAACGGGTTTGCTGCATCAATTTATAAATGCCCGCCTGATCTAAAACACCGGTTAAAATTACCTGATCGCTAAGTTGCAGTTCTTTTACCAATTCTACTACCACATTAAATAGTGGACCAGAACCCACCATCCATAATTTAGCATCCGGATAAAGATCAGCAACCTGCTTAAATGCTTTTACCACCGATTGCGGAGATTTTTTATCAACAAATCTTCCTACGCTTAAAAAGTGCTTAGCAGCTGATATAGTAACCGGCGCAAATTTTTCTAAATCTACACCATAGGGTATTAAGGCAATTTTTTCTGCAGGGGCACCCAGTTTTTTTAACTTTTCAACCATATCTACAGAAACCGCTACAATAGCGCCTGCATAATTAAAAGCCGATGGGTAAAGAGGCAAATATCGATTAACCGTTTCGTGATGATGGGCATCTGCACCATGAAAATGGATAAGCAAAGGCACATTTGCTTGCTTGCAGGCTTGAGCAATCATGGCTCCGGTAAAACCATATTCGGCTAAAACCACGTCTATTTTCTCTTTTTTAAGATACCGCACAAAAGCCATATCTCTCACCCTTATTTGCAAACGTTTTAAAATACGTTTTTGAAAAAGGTAAATCAGTAAACCTAATTTAGACGAAATCAGGAACTGGCCAAGATGATTATAAACCGGAAATGCACCTCCATAAACTACTTTTTTATTGCCAGCAAGCTTATTGATATGTTCTTGGATAAATGTTTCGGAATAACCCGCCTTATTAGGCTTAACTATACACAGATTATAATTAGCCATCTTCACTAGAGCGGTTTTTTAGCTATTACAATGTATAAAGAAGCATCCCGGTCTCGCTGAGCCTGAGAGTGCATTTTATCAAAAATGCGGATGAGCGTTTGAAACACAAGGGCTATCGGCGGAATAATAAATTTAGGCATTTTATTAATAATGGCATCCTGCAGTAATTGTAAACCACTGGCAGCCAATCCCATTACGCCAAAAAAAGAATCTACTTTGAATCCTGAAGCTTCTATTGTTTTTTTTAATCCGGCACTAGTCCATCTCCAGTAATCATTAGGAGTAGGGTGGTAAAACCAGTAACCATGGGTGGTAATAATAGCCGATCCTCCGGGTTTAAGAATACGTAAAGCTTCTTTTAAATAACCATCGGGAGAATCTACATGTTCTAATACCTGATTAGATAAAATAATATCTGCATAATTATCCGGAAGCGTGGTTTTACTGTCAAAGTTGATATGATGTTCTGCCAGCGGATTTAAATCCAGGTCTACACCCAAATAGTTGCCCACCATGGGCTCAATTACAGAGCGGTAAGGCATGCTGCCACATCCAAAATCAACAAGTATTTGATCCGGATTATCAATGGTTAACCGTTTAATATTTTGCAGCGTTTGATTGCGCAATTTGGTTAAATGCACATACCGCGTAGAAAATAAGGTAGGATTAAGCCTATTGTTGCCCATTGAATATGTATTTATACTGATAGCTCTACTGTACAAACAAATGTATAAAAAAGAAGGGGTTGAATAAATCCAACCCCTTCTAAATAGTTTTAATTTTTATTAGCTCGTAAATTTCTTAGCGTTAATTCTACGATCGCCTTCTGTTAAGTAAATTTTACGTAAACGCATGCTGGCAGGCGTAATTTCAATATACTCATCAGCCTGAATGTATTCCATAGCTTCTTCTAATGAGAATTTAATGGCCGGAGCAATACGAGTATTATCATCTGTACCCGAAGCACGCATGTTGGTTAAGGCTTTACCTTTTACCACGTTTACCACTAAATCATTATCGCGGATATGCTCACCCATAATTTGGCCTTCGTACACATCAACACCCGGATCTACAAAGAAACGGCCTCTATCTTGTAATTTATCAATAGAATAAGCCGTTGTCTGACCTTTTTCCATAGATACCAATACTCCGTTTGAACGGCCAGGAATGGTGCCTTTCCAAGGCTCGTAAGCTTTGAAACGGTGGGCCATAATGGCTTCGCCGGCAGTTGCGGTTAATACGTTATTACGTAAACCGATGATACCACGAGATGGGATTTCGAATTCTAAATGCTGTAAATCGCCTTTAGGCTCCATAATTAATAACTCACCTTTACGCTGGGTTACCAATTCAATTACTTTACCAGAAACTTCTCCCGGTACGTCTACAATTAAAGTCTCGATAGGCTCACACTTTTTACCGTCAATTTCTTTAACAATAACCTGTGGCTGACCTACTTGTAATTCGTAACCTTCGCGACGCATGGTTTCGATTAATACCGATAAATGGAGAATTCCACGACCGTATACCAACCAAGAATCTGGAGATGGAGTATCTAAAACCTTTAAGGCTAAATTCTTCTCCATTTCTTTTAATAAACGCTCTCTAATACGCTGAGAAGTTACCAGTTTACCTTCTTTACCAAAAAACGGTGAGTTGTTAATGGTAAACAACATGTTCATGGTTGGTTCATCGATACTGATTACCGGTAATTGTTCTGGTGCATCAAAATCGGCAATGGTATCGCCAATATCAAAACCATCAATACCTACTACGGCACAAATATCTCCTGAACGTACTTCGGTGGTTTTGATTTTACCTAAACCTTCGAAAGTATATAATTCTTTTACTCTTGATTTTACAATTTTGCCGTCACGCTTAATTAAAGTAACCGGCTGGTTTTCTTTAATTACGCCACGGTGTACACGGCCAATAGCAATACGACCCACAAAAGACGAATAATCTAATGAGGTGATTTGCATTTGCAAGGTACCTTCGTTAATTGGAGCCGGTGGAATGTGTTCTACTACTGCATCTAATAAAGCGAAAATATCAGTGGTTGGGTTTTTCCAATCGGTACTCATCCATCCTTGTTTAGAAGAACCGTAAATAACCGGGAAATCCAGTTGTTCTTCGGTAGCTTCCAGGTTGAAGAATAATTCAAAAATTTGTTCGTAAACTTCTTCCGGACGGCAGTTTTCTTTATCTACTTTGTTTACAACTACAATTGGCTTTAAGCCTAAGGCCAAAGCTTTTTGAGTTACGAAACGGGTTTGAGGCATGGCGCCTTCAAAAGCATCACATAATAAAAGTACGCCATCGGCCATTTTTAATACACGCTCTACTTCACCACCAAAATCGGCGTGACCAGGAGTATCAATAATGTTAATTTTTACGTCTTTATATTGTACAGATACGTTTTTAGAAACGATGGTGATACCACGCTCACGTTCTAAATCGTTGTTATCTAATATTAAATCGCCTGTTTGTTCGTTGTCACGAAAAATAGAACAAGAGTGTAAAATTTTGTCAACCAGTGTGGTTTTACCGTGGTCAACGTGGGCAATAATGGCAATGTTGCGAACTTTTTGCATGAAAATGTGTTAAAGAAAAATTTCTGCAAAGGTAGGATTTTAAAACCGTAATTTTCTGTTAAAGCTGAATTTGAAGCGATTATGATGAGAATCGATAATTAAATTTTTAATTTTGTGGTCTTATGGGAACCCAGGAAATTATTTTGATTCTTTTATTTGCTGCCGCACTATTTTATGTGGGTCGTTTGGTTTACCGTAGTTTTAAAGTTAAATCTGGCTGTGGAAGCAATTGCAAATGCGGGGTAGATTTTTCTAATATCGAGCCTAAGAAATAGCTTCTAAAACTTGTTTTACAATTTTGGGATGTAAATTCTTCTTCCCATGAAAGGGAATAATAATTCTTTCCTTGTTTAAACCGTAAATTTTGTGACTTCCATTAATTCTTAACAGGACAAAGCCTTTACTGAGCAATAATTTCTCAGCTTCTTTCGCTGTTAAGGTATTACCCAATTTCTACTTCTAAGGTGGTAGATTCTATCTGTTGACTGGTTAATTGCAATCTTTCTTCTGGAGATAAGACATCTAAATATAGATCAATTGCCTCCTGGATATTTTTCATTACCTCGGCATGGGTTTCGCCTTGGCTATGACAACCTGGAAGTTCGGGCACATAGGCAAAATACCCGGATTCGTCTTTCTCGATAATTACTGAAACCTTTCTAGTCATTACACTAATATAAGCATTTAGCTTCAGTCAAAGAACAAATAACTTCTGTAGTGGTGGGGCCGCCAAAAATAGTGTCCCCACAAACAATAAAAAAATAATAAAAAAAAAAAGCCAATGACACCCCACCCACCATTGCGGCCCAAAAACCAC
>CAZFAE010000006.1:28983-47189 GCA_964516035.1 uncultured Sphingobacterium sp. | reverse complement strand
TAACAAAAAAAAAAAACATTTCTTTTTGTTTGTCCCCCCCCCCCCCCCCCCCCCCCCCCACTACATTATACCTTTTCTATCAAACAAACGGCATAGGCCACCACACCTTCTTGGCGGCCAATAAAGCCCATGGTTTCGTTAGTAGTGGCTTTAATAGAAATATCTTCTTCAGAAATACCAATAGCCTGAGCCAAATGAGCTTTCATGGCCGGTACATGTGGATTAATTTTGGGTGCTTCCAAACAAATCATGGCATCGATATTACCTACCGTCCAACCTTTTTCGCCAATTAAGCGAATACATTCTGTTAAAAGCACCAAACTACTAATCCCTTTCCAGCGATCGTCGGTATTAGCAAAATGGAAACCAATATCACGCATATTGGCAGCACCCAAAAGGGCATCACAAATGGCATGTACCAATACATCGGCATCTGAATGGCCAAAAGCACCGGCATGGTGTTCTAAATTTACTCCTCCTAAAACAAAAGGATGATTTTCTACTAATTGATGGACATCGAAGCCAAAGCCTACTCTTATTTTCACTTAAATTTAATTTTATTGCCTCTCTCAAATTTGTAAGCCAGAGAAAAACGTAAGGTATTAGCCAATGGACTTTTAGCCTGATTAGCGATGATATAGGCCAAATCTACACTAAATTTATCAGTCATAAATCCGCTCCCGATAGTTAAAAACTGACGGTCGCCTTTGCTGGGGTTTTCATAAAAATAACCCATTCTTAGGGCGAACTGATTATTAAACAAATACTCGGCACCTAAGGAGTAATTGATCTCTCTAAACTCTTCAGCAGTTCCGCCAGGTGCGTCACTAAATGAACCAAACATGCCCGATATCACCGAACGATTGGGGTCTTTGCCAGCTATAATCTCTCCATTGGCATCTACTTCTGGCGAGGTGGGCACCAATAGTTTATTCAAATCCAGGGCTAGGGTAAATTGGTCGGCACCCGATAAATTAAAAGTAGCGGCAGCACCAAATTTCAAATTGCTGGGTAAAAAATATTTAGATCCACCTTGGGCATAACTCACTTTGGTACCAATGTTAGACACATTCATACCCAGGCTCCAATTGGCATTGGTACCCATTATTTGGGCTTCTTTATTAAAATAAGCAGAAATATCGCCTGCAAAAGCGGAGGCTGGCCGTAAATTTTCCCCTTCATAAAATTGTCCGTTACTCAAGCTTGAACGGACATAACGCATGGCTGTACCTAAAGAAAAAGACTCTCCAAACTTACGTGAATAAGAAAAATCTAGTGCAAACTCATTGGGGCTATAAATTCCTAAATCTTGTTTATTCACATCTGTGAGCTGTATATTTCCCAAAGAAAAATAACGTAGAGAACCAGAAATGACTTGCCGATCATCCAAGCGATGATAAGCGGTAAGATAGGCGAAATTGATATCTGGAACGAGGTTTTTTAACCAAGGAGAGTACGATAAAGAGATAGCACCGGACTCTTTTAGAAAGGCCATTTTTGCCGGATTCCAATGGGTAGCATAGTTATCGGGCTGAGTGGCCGCACCTACATCTCCCATAGCCCCTGCTCTTGCATCGGGCGAAATGAGTAAAAAAGGCATGGCTGTTTGAATATTATTGGATTTTTTTCCGTCTGAAAAAGTACCCGTATTTACACCTTGTGCCCTGATATTGGAAACACAAAGACACAAAAAACTAGTGACCATAAACGAAAAAGATACAAAAACACGTTTCATCAAAATAATAGAATTGCTTGATTCTTAAAACTCTAAAATAGGAAATAGTATTAATATGCGGTTTGCTAAAACTTAAGATATATCAAATAGACGTTTAAGTGCAGATAAATAAGCCCACTTGTGCGCAGAATACAGCTAAAATGAATAAATTTAACACCAGTTCAACTATTTGGTTTTGGTGAATTAGCTTAAAAGCCATAATTTAGCGAAACCATGCTTATGTTAACAGCACTAATGAAAAGAAAATCAACATATACAATCCCATTTCTGGCAGTTTTACTGTTGGGTTTTAATTTAACCTCCTGTAAATCACCTGCGGGCTCATCCTCTAAAACAGGAATGGCCTACAATAATAAAAACAATGGCGGTTTTGAGGTATCTACAAAATTTAAAAAAGGACCCGGGCCTGGTTTAATTGCCGTTGAAGGTGGAACTTTTGTAATGGGTGGTAGCTTAAACCAAGATTTAGGCTACGAAAATGATAATGTTAAAAGAAGAGTTACCGTAGCTTCTTTTTATATGGACGAAACCGAAGTATCTAATGTTGATTGGCTGGAATATCTGTATTGGATTAAACGTAATTTTCCGGAAGATGCAGAATATTATTACAATGCATTACCAGACACCTTGGTTTGGAGAAGACCATTATCTTACAATGAGCCTTACGTAAACAATTACCTGCGCCATCCTGCTTTCCAGAATTATCCGGTTGTAGGCGTTACCTGGGAACAAGCCAATGAGTATTGTGTTTGGCGTTCTGACCGCGTAAATGAAGATGTTTTGCGTAAAGATGGTTACCTGGCGGGATATAAAACTCCAAAAAGCGCTGCTACGGCACCTGCCGATTCTTTACAGCCTTTTAATACCGATATTTATTTAAACGGACAATATCGCGGTGCCAGTGTTGATGGCAAACGGATGAAAAAAGACATGAGTCCGAATGCTGCTGCCAATGGCGCAACAGGTGCTAACGCAAAAGGTGCAAAACGCCCCGTTCGTTTAGAGGACGGTATTTTGAAACAGCCTTACCGTTTACCTACCGAAGCAGAATGGGAATATGCTGCTTTGGCTTTAGCAGGTAATACTTCTTATGAAAATGTGAATGATGGTAAAATTTATCCTTGGAATGGCTTAGGTGTTCGTTCATCAAAAAATAAAACCCAGGGCTTAATGCTGGCCAATTTTAAACGTGGCAGTGGCGATAATATGGGTACCGGCGGCTATTTAAATGACAAAGCCGACATTACCGCACCGGTTAAAAGTTATAATGCCAACGATTTTGGTTTATACAATATGGCCGGAAACGTAAACGAATGGACTGCCGATGTCTATCGCCAGCTTTCATTTGAAGAATTTCAAGATTTTAATCCATACAGAGGCAATGTGTATGTAGATAAAGAATTAGCAGACCGCGAAAAGGGCTTATATGCTAAAGATAAATATGGCCGGGCAAAAACGAAGCTGGCCATTACCGAGAAAAAACAATCGTGGACTGATTTACAAGCCGGCGTAAAACCAGATTCTACTTTTAATCCAGATAAAAGAAGTGTAGACCAGAGCGATGTTATCGATAACACTGCAGAACTTTATGGTAAATCTACTTTGGTAAACGATAAATCGAGGGTATTTAAAGGTGGTTCTTGGAACGATAGGGCTTATTGGTTAAACCCTGCAACCCGCAGACATTTGCAGCAGGACGATGCCAGTGCCGAAATTGGTTTCCGTTGCGCCATGACCCTTTTAGGTTCTCCTGAAGTAACTTCCAAAAAGGGCAAACCTCAGTTTCGGAGATAGAAAAACCCTATAAACTACAAAAGCCTCCGCGATAATATCGCGGAGGCTTTTGTTTAAATACAGGGGCTATTCTCGGCATCCAGTTTGCAACTAATTACCAGGATTATGAAATATTTAAATAAAATACTATTTATAGCTGCATTCTTTTTAAATACAGCGGTAAATGCACAAATAGAAATAAGAAAAGATACCCGAAAATTTCTTATTCCGCAAGCTGATTCCCTTGAAAAATTCATCCAATTAAACAAAATTGATTATGCATTAATAACCTATTCTGCTTCTAATTGGATAAGTATTGATTATATATTTTATGCGCTGGTTAGGAAAAAGCAAACCTATTATTTAATGAGATTGGCCAATCTCTAGGGTTTTAGAAAAAACGCGAAGCTTAAAGTCAGTCAGAAAAAATTAACAAGATTAGAAGCGCAAGATTATTTGAAAAAAATTGCACCAGCTGTAGCCTTTAAATTTACCGAACAGGATTACCGTAACCTTCCTCGAGACTGCACTATAATAAACGGAATTGATACTGTTAATGTCAACGTAATATATGATGCGGGTTCTTTAAATATTTTCCAATATACTAAAAATAGCAAAATAGTCATTGAGGCTCATAATCCATTTTATTACTTAAAAAACTGTTATCCTTACAATCCTGAATTTGGCATCCTCAAGGGTTTCGTAAATACCTATGAAAAAATAACCGAGCTTGTTCAAGAGGTGTTTAAAAACGACCCTATTTCTTCTATTCATGATAGGTCAAGACTAAATTAGGTAAAGGGTACTTAACTAAATGTTCAGGGCATCCCGTTTGTAATTAATTGCTAAGATTATGAAACACCTAAAAAAAATACTATTGATAGCTGCATTTGTTGTATATACTGCTGCACATGCACAAAAAGCGGAGTTTATTTCTGAAGAAAAAACATTTTTAAGCTGGTATTTCCAAAACTATCTGCTTAAATCTAAGAATGATCAGCCCATATTATATACAAATGCTATTTATACTGGGAGTTTAACAGCAATAAAAAATGATATAGTTAAGGATACTCTGGTAGATTTAAAAAGCAATGATGAAAACAATGAATTGAAAGAGTGCTTGGTTTTAACAAAATCTGAAAAACTTTATGTTAGTAATCAACTGGATAAAATGGTTGGAACGAGATGGACTACAAATTTACCAGAAAACTCAAAAATGCTAAATATTGATCGTGTACAAACACTCATTGGAAAGCAAGGGCTTGGGTGGCACGATAAATATTATAAAAGATACAAAACAGGATTTTACAGTTTTTCAAAACCGATTTTTATTAGAAATAATACCCTCTGTATTTTCAGTTATAGTTATAACTGCGGAATCTTGTGCGCATATGGCGAAACAGCAGTTTATATTAAAGATAGTGGAGTGTGGAGTAAATGGCTAATTTTAAGTGAGTGGATAAGTTAAACCTAATCTATTTTCATATGGTCGGTGTTTTCACCGTAACATATTATACAAAATTGCACTCGTTTTAAAAAAAGCCCCGACAATCATCGGGGCTTTTTTGTAAGACTATATTTTAGCAGAATTTATTTAGATCACCAACCGCAGGTGTGTATTTATCCAAAAACAATCAATACCTGATTTTTCTCCACCTTATCGGCAGCCTTAATTTTAATCGATTTAATCGTCACGTCTGCTGGAGATTTGATAATGTTTTCCATTTTCATGGCTTCGAGCACGAACAGGTTATCGCCTTTTTTTACTTCATCACCTTCTTTAACCAAAATACTTAATACCAAACCCGGCATTGGCGCTTTTAGTTCTGCTATTTTAGCCGATTGCAGATTATCCAATCCCAATTGATGCAATAAATCGTCAAATTGGTCTTTAATATTAATCGTATAAGTATGACCGTTTACCTTAATAATGGCTGTTTTATCTGCTTTAGAAAACTCAACCACCTCTACCCGGTACGATAGATTTTGATGCAGCACATGCAAAAGATTATCCTTAATGGCATAACTATCTAAACTAATGGCCGAACCATTAACCTGCCAGGCACCCTGAGCGGACTGCAGTTGGTAGTCAAATTTTCCATTAACCTTTACTTGATACATAATCTGTTGTTTGTAGATGTCTAATTTAACGATTCAAAAAGTTTATTTCAAAACAGGCAGCCAGCGCCGCTGTTTCGGTACGCAGGCGGGCTTCGCCCAAGCTAATGGGTAAATATCCGGCCGCTATTGCTAAATCAAATTCATGAGGCGTAAAATCGCCCTCGGGGCCAATTAATATCAAATAGCGATCTTGTTTATTAATAATTGTCCCCATCAATGCTTTCTGGCCATCCATGCAATGCGCCATCAATCGCTGTCCATCAAAGGGTATCTCTAAGAATTTTTTGAGAGAAATAGCTTCGTTTAATACCGGATGATAAGCCTTAATAGATTGCTTTACCGCCGAAGTAATGATTTTATTCAGCCGTTCGGTTTTTACTTCCTTGCGTTCAGAACGTTCGCAAATAATAGGCGTAATCTCGTCAATACCCATTTCGGTGGCTTTTTCTAAAAACCACTCTAGGCGCTCTATGTTTTTGGTTGGTGCTACCGCGATGTGTAGATAATGATTCCGTTGGCCAAACTCATGCTGGGCATGAATAACTTTTAAGCTGGTTTTTTTAGGATTAGCATCGATGATTTGAGCCCTAAAATATCCGCCCCGGCCATTTACCAAAATCACTTCATCTCCGTTTTGTAAACGCAGCACACGGATACAATGCTTACTTTCTTCTTCGCTTAAAGTATACAGTTCATGAGCGATATCCGGCGTGTAGAAAATGTGCATCGCTTGGAATTTTAGCGTAAATCGACAGAATCGTCGTGATTAATTACCAATTCCAGCTTTAACGATTCTATATTTTGTTCCGTCTTTTTAAGCACCGTAAAAGTATAGCCGTTAAATTCGGTATGCTCTCCCACTTCCGGAATTTTGCCAAACACATCACTTACCAAACCAGACATGGTATCGTAATCGCCATCTTCGGGTAAATCGTGAGGTAAATATTCGTTTACATCATACACACTTGCCGCGGCATTCACAATAAATTCGTTATCCGAAACTTTTTCCACAATTGGTTTTTCCTCATCGTACTCATCCTGAATTTCACCTACCAATTCTTCTACAATATCTTCCAGCGTAACCATACCGGCAGTTCCGCCAAATTCATCCAAAACAATGGCAATTTGAATACGTTTCTGCTGAAACTCGCTCATCAAATCATTGATTTTTTTAGTCTCCGGAATAAAATAAGGCTTGCGGATAATATCTTTTAAAACCAATTCTTCTTTATTCACCAGAATGGGCAAAATGTCTTTAGCATGCACAATACCCACAATTTTATCCATCGTATCTTCAAAAACCGGAATACGAGAATAACCCTCTCTAATTACATAATCCAATATTTCTTGGGTGGGTGTTTCTAGTTCTATACCGCAAATTTTGGTGCGGGGCACCATGATATTTTTTACTACCCGCTCATTAAAATCGAAAACATTTTTAATCAGCTCGTGCTCATTGGTCTCTAAAGCGCCGCTCTCTTTACCTTGATCGAGCAGGTATTGCAACTCCTCCGAGCTGTGATGTGCTTCGTGTCCACCCATCGATTTAATCCCGAAAATCTTCAAAATAGAATTAGCAAAACCGTTAAGAAGCCAAATAAATGGGCGGAAAACCAGATAGAAAACATGCAAAGGCAAAGCAATACCCAAAGTGGTATTTACCGGACGCTGTATGGCAAACGATTTAGGAGCCAGCTCGCCAAACACAATATGCATAATGGTAATAAAACTAAAGGCAATAATGGGTGCTGCAGTACTTGAAAAAGAAGCGATTGTTTCTGAAC
This sequence comes from uncultured Sphingobacterium sp., assembly GCA_964516035.1. GTDB lineage: Bacteria > Bacteroidota > Bacteroidia > Sphingobacteriales > Sphingobacteriaceae > JAIPAN01. Next base: position 39,776 of record CAZFAE010000006.1, on the reverse strand, counting down.
TGGCGCCAAAAGCAATCATCATATTTTGTAAAATGTGCTCCATTACCTCTTCGCCTACCCAACCTAAGCCCAGCGATGCCAAAGTAATACCCAATTGGGTAGCGGCCAAATAACCATCTAAATGCTGGGTAATGTGTTTGGCTATTTTAGCTACCCGATGCCCGGTTTTAGCTTTAATTTCAATTTGCGAAGCCCGAACTTTAACAATGGCAAACTCGGCTGCCACGAAAAATCCGTTCAGAAAAACCAGGAAAAATGTCAGAAATATTTGAAATCCCATCCCTTAAGCCTTTCTAAATGTAGTGTCGTACAAAGCGATACTTTCTTCAATCACTTTTAGCGCATAACGCTTGCCCAGCAAATGTTCAATAGTCACTTTTTTATCTTCTAAAGATTTATAATCTTTAAAAAAACGAACAATTTCTGTCATGGTGTGCGGCGGCAATTCAGATAAATCATTGATATAATTTACCGACATGTCGTTTTTAGCTACCGCGATAATTTTATCATCCTGCTCACCCTGGTCTACCATGTGCATTACGCCAATAACTTTGGCCTCGATAATGGTTAATGGATAAACATCTACCGAGCAAAGTACCAGAATATCTAAAGGGTCTTTATCATCGCAATAGGTTTGCGGAATAAAACCATAATGTGCAGGATACATCACCGATGAAAATAAAACACGGTCTAGCTTAATTAAGCCAGAAGCCTTATCAATTTCGTATTTGGCTTTAGAGCCCTTCGGGATTTCAATAATCGCATTAACGACGGAGGGAATATCTTCGCCTGGAGAAATGGTGTGCCACGGGTGGTCGCTACTCATATTTATTTGTTTTCATTAGATTGATCTTCTGAGGTCAGGACTTGTTTCTTTAAGAAAGTCCAAATCAACGGAAGAGCGGTAACCACTATAAATCCTACAATAATGTAAAACAGATAGTCGTTAATTTCCTTTTCAAATTTACGTCCCAGGAAATAACCTAACAAAGTTAACGATGTAATCCAAAGAATAGCACCCGAAATATTATAAAAAGCGAATTTTTTTGAATCCAAGCCTACCACACCGGCAAAAATAGGAGCAAATGTGCGCACAATTGGAATAAAACGGCCCATAATGAGGGCAAAAGCACCTTGTTTATGGTAATATTCTTCGGCAGCTCTTAAATAACGTTGTTTAAAGAAAAAAGAGTCCTTTCGGTGATAAAGTAAAGGCCCGGTTTTACGCCCAAACCAATAACCCACAAAATTACCCAGCACTGCCGCTAAAATTAAGCCGGTAATTAGGGTAAGAATAGAAACGTCTAAACGATCGGTGGCTACAAACATACCGGCTAAAAAAAGCAGGTAATCGCCGGGGAGAAAAAACCCAAAGAATAGACCGGTTTCGGCAAAAATCACAAAAAGAAGGACATAAAATCCACCATCCCGAAGTAATTGTACAGGATCAACAAGTGTTTGCAGATATTCCCAGAATTGGTGCATAGGTGGTTCTTATCCGTAAAGCTACAATATTAAATGATATCGTACTAGAACAGATTGGTGATGAAATTAGGATAAATTCCTAACAGAATGGTTGCCACAGCAGAAAATCCAATTACCCAATTAAAGTTGGATGACACCGCAATCGTTTCTCTATCGGCCGTTTTAAAATACATGGCCACCACCACTTTCAAATAGTAGAAAATACCAATTACCGCATTTAAAACTGCAATAATTACCAGCCAAAATTGGTATTCGGCTAAAGCCTGAGAGAACATGATGAATTTACCAATAAAACCGGCCGTAAGCGGAATTCCCGCAAGGGATAGCATGGCAATGGTTAAAGTAAAAGCTAAGAAAGGATTGGTTTTAGCCAAGCCGTTAAATGCTTCAAAATTATCTGAATTGGTTTGGCGTTTAACCAGCATCAATACCGCGAAAGCGATAATGGTAGCTACCGAATAAGCCGTGGTGTACACAAATACGGCATTGTTAGAACCTGCACCTAAAGCGATAATGGCAAACAATAAATAACCTACATGCGAAATACTGGAATAAGCCAACATGCGCTTAAAGCTGTTTTGGTATAAAGCGGTAATGTTACCCACCAATAAGGTCAATACGGTAATTACTAAAATAACCGGCGTCCAGAAATCGTGTAATGGTGCAAAGCAGATTTGGAAAATGCGTAAAAAGGCCGCAAAACCTGCGGTTTTTACCACCGTGCTCATGAAAGCGGTAATTAAGGTTGGTGAACCTTCGTACACATCGGGTGCCCAGAAATGAAAAGGTGCCGCACCTACTTTAAAGCTTAAACCCACCAGCATCAATAATAAACCGGCATAAAATAAAGGCGATAATCCGGTGCTGACACCATTTATCACATAATTCTTAATCATTACCAAATCAAAAGAACCGGTAGCGCCATACAATAAAGTAATACCGAATAATAAAAACCCGGTAGAAAAAGCACCCATTAAAAAGTATTTCAGCGAAGCTTCGTTAGAGGCAATATCTCTTTTTTTGATCCCGGCAAGAATGTATAAACTTACCGACATGATTTCGATACCAATAAACAGCATCGATAAATTGTGGTAAGAAACCATCACCAAAATCCCCGCAAGGGCAAATAAAATAATGGCGTAATATTCGGCCACATGCTCGCTAATTTTTTCGAAATACGATTTAGAAAGCATTAAAATCAAAATGGTAGAGAAAATGCAAATGGCAGAAAATGCTACCGCGAAATTATCAAACCACATCATACCGCTAAAAATAGGCTGACTATTGCTGTTCCATTCTGCTGCGGTTAAACCCAGGGCAATAACTAAACCCGCCAGCGTTACCGGAAGCAAGTAATTTTTGGCCTTAAATAATCCCAGATAAAGTACTACCAGGGCTAAAATGGATAAGGTGATAATGGCGTTCATGCGAATATTAGTTGGCTAAGATTTTGGCATTTACCTGCTCAATTAAGGCGGTAACGGCCGGCTCAGAAATTTTTAAAATAGGTTGCGGATAAACTCCGATAATAATAACCAAAGCGCAAATGGTGTATAAAACCGCTTTCTCGGTAAAATCAATATCTGCAAATTTTTCGGTAGCGGCATTGGTTCCGCCAAGCATTACCTGCTGGTATAAACGCAACATGTACACCGCACCAAAAATAATGGTTAATCCGGCAATGGCTGCTGCCCAGATATTGTACTGGTAAACACCCATCAGCAATAAAAACTCGCCAATAAAACCGTTGGTTAAAGGCAGGGCCACACTTCCCAATAAAATAATTAAAAAGCAAATGGCCAGTTGCGGTGCCGATTTGGCTATTCCACCCATCGAAGCAATTTCTCTTGTATTTAAACGGCGAATAATGATATCCAGCACGAAGAACATACCCACCACGTTGATACCGTGGTTCAGCATTTGTATCATGGCACCTTGCAGGCCTTGTACGTTCCAAACAAAAATACCGGCGGCAATTAAACCCACGTGGCTAATAGATGAATAAGCCACCAAACGCTTGGCATCTTTTTGCGTAAACGCGATAATGGCGGCATAAACCACGCCGATAATGGATAAAATTAAAGCCGTTTGTCCCCATTGCGCAAAACCCAGCGGAGCTACCGGAATTAACCAGCGGATAACGCCGTAAATACCCATTTTTAACATGATGCCTGAAAGCAGCATGGTTCCGGCAGTTGGCGCTTCGGTATAGGTATCGGGTTGCCAGGTATGGAACGGAAATACCGGCATTTTGATGGCGAAAGCCAGGAAGAAAGCCCAGAATATCCAGCCTTGTGTAGTGGCATCGAGGTTTAAAGCGTAAAAATCTTGTAAAAGGTAAGTTTTACCGGGGGTTTGAAGGTGCAGGTAAATGATGGCCAGCAACATAAACAAACTTCCGAAAATGGTGTACAAGAAAAACTTCAGGTTGACTTTAATGCGGTTTTCGCCGCCCCAAAGTGCACAGATAAAGTAAATCGGAATTAAAGCAGCTTCCCATCCCACATAAAACAAAAAGGCATCTAATGCTGTAAATACCACCAATAAGCCGGCTTGCATAAACAGTATTAAGCCGTAAAAAGCGCCGCTTTGCTTTTGTTTAAAGGCAGCCAAAATAATTAAAGGCAATAAACCGTTGGTGAGTAAAACCAATAATAAGCTTATGCCGTCAATACCGGCTTTAAAGCGAACGCCCAAAGTATCTAACCAAGGGTAATCGGCTAAAAACTGCGTGCTGGCATCCGGCTGAAAACGGGTTAGCAGGCAAATGGCATAAGCCAGAGAAAGTACCGAAGCCGTTAGGGCCACGTATTTCGCCTTTTCAGATTGTCCGAATAAAGCGGTAATAATTGCTCCCGCGATGGGTAAAAGTATGAGTAATAATATTTCCATGGAGTTTCTGCTGTTCCCGAGGGTTTAAATATGATAAAAACCGTAAACCAATAAAGCCACAATACCGGCCACCATCATAAAGATGTAGAAACCTACATTTCCGCTTTGGATTAATCGTAAACCTTTGCTGGCTTCTTTGGCGCCTGTGCCCAGTCCGTTTACCAATCCGTCTATGCCCAATTTATCTACAATTTTGAAGAAGAATTGAGAAATAGCGTCTAACGGGCGGGTAATGATCGCCTCATAAATTTCATCGAAATAAAACTTATTATAAGAGATTTTAGACAATGCTGAACGCTCTTCGCTATCACTTATTGGTAAGGCTCTCCGGCTTACATAAGTAAAATATGCTATCGCGATAGCTAGTAATGCTGCACCAACCGAAATGGCCATCAGCAGGTATTCGGTAGCGTGGTCTAAAGCTACGGCTTCGCCGGATTTAGCGGTTGTGTAAGCCAATACCGGACTCAAAAATTCAGATAACCAATGCTGGCCTCCTAATACTTCAGGTACGCCAATTAATCCGCCGACAGCCGAAAGAATGGCCAGAATAATTAATGGGATAGTCATGGAAGCCGGAGATTCGTGCAGGTGGCTTTCCTGTTCTTTGGTTCCACGGAAAGATCCCCAGAAAGTAAGGAACAACATCCGGAACATATAAAATGCAGTTAACATAGCACCTAGAACTCCAATGACCCAAAGCGTTGGATTGTGTTCGAATACATGCGCCAAAATTTCATCTTTAGAGAAGAAACCAGAGAATGGTGGCAAGCCGGAAATGGCAATGGTACCCACCAGCATGGTAAAGAAGGTGATAGGCAATTTCTTTTTCAGTCCACCCATATTGCGCATATCTTGCTCGTGGTGCATGGCATGAATTACCGAACCGGCACCTAAAAACAATAAGGCTTTAAAAAAAGCGTGGGTAATCACGTGGAAGAAAGATCCGGTAAAGGCACCTACGCCTAAGCCTAAAAACATATAACCCAGCTGTGAAACCGTGGAATAAGCCAGTACTTTTTTAATATCATTTTGCGTAATGGCAATTAAAGCGGCCACTATCGCGGTAGCTAAACCAACCACAGCTACAATATCCATCGTTAGCGGAGCCAAGGTGAATAGGATATTGGAACGGGTAATCATATAGATACCGGCGGTAACCATGGTGGCGGCGTGTATTAAGGCCGAAACCGGCGTTGGACCAGCCATCGCATCGGGTAACCAGGTAAACAAAGGTAATTGTGCCGATTTACCGGTAGCCCCTACAAATAACAAAATGGTAATTAAGGCCATGATGCTTGTTCCGGAAGCCATGGTGGCGGCCTGAGGGAAAATGCTGGCAAACTCTACACTGCCAAAAGTGGTGTAGATTAAGAAAACCGCCAACAGGAAACCTAAATCTCCAATACGGTTCATGATAAATGCTTTTTTAGCGGCGCTGGCGTAATTGCCATTGGTAAACCAGAAACCAATGAGCAAATAAGAACACAAACCCACACCTTCCCAACCAATAAACATCACTACATAATTGGAACCCAAAACGAGTAACAACATGAAGAAGATGAAGAGATTGAGGTAAGCGAAAAACTTTGCAAATCCGGCATCGGAATGCATATATCCGCCGGAATAAATATGAATTAAAAAGCCAATTCCGGTAACGATAAGCAGCATAATAGCGCTCAGCGGATCTACCAGAAAGGAGAATGGAATGTGTAAAGCGCCTACCTGAATCCAGTCGAACAAAGGAACGACTACTGATTTAACGGCTGAATTGTTTAACTCCAGGAATATGCCTACGCTTAAAACGAAAGAGGCCAGGATGGCCAAAGAACCGATCAGGCTTACTAATGTTTTAGACCAAAAATTTCTGCCCAATCCGTTGATAATAAAACCAATCAGCGGAAAAACAGGAACTAACCAAACTAAATTTATCATGTTAAGGGGTGTTACCACTTTAATTTATTCAATACATTAATATCAATGGAGTTGGTATTGCGATACACCATCACAATAATGGCCAAACCCACCGCTACTTCGGCGGCAGCCAAAGCCATGATGAAGAATACAAATACCTGTCCGGATGCATCTCCGTGATAAACGGAAAAAGCAGCCAATAATAAGTTTACGGCATTCAGCATCAGTTCTACCGACATGAAAATTACGATGGCATTTCTGCGTATCAATACGCCGATTACGCCAATGGCGAATATAATGCTGCTTAATAAAATGTAATGATTCAGCGGAACGCCCTGAATGGCTTGTGTAATATTTTCCATTTTCGGTTTAGGCTTCTTTTTTAGCTAAAAGTACCGCTCCAACCATAGCTGATAACAGCAGAATGGAAGAAATTTCGAACGGCAACAAAAATTCTTTGAATAATACTTTACCCAGGTTTTTTACCAATCCCAAGCTCTGATTAGCTAAAATTACTTGCTCTGAACCATAAAGTGATTTTAAGGAACCTACCAGCGTAACCAGTAAACACATTCCGGCAATTACACCGGCAATTTTAATGAGTTTTGATTTGGCTTGTTCGCTATCCTCGTTAAGGTTCAATAACATCAATACAAAAAGGAATAACACCATAATGGCACCCATGTACACAATAAAGTTTACAATGGCCAAAAACTGGGCATTCAGCAAGAGGTAATGAATGGTAAAGGTGAAAAAGGTAACAATCAGATATAATACGCTGTGTACTGGATTTTTAGAAAAAATCACCAAAAGCGCAAAAAATATAGATAGAAACGCGATTAAATAAAATAAAGATACGCCCATGCTTATGCTTTTAAAGGTTCTTCAACCAGTTTGTCTTTACCGTAAATGAAATCTTTACGCAGGTAATCAGAAGGTACAATCGGACCATCTAAATAAATTGCTTCTTTCGGGCAGGCTTCTTCGCATAGTCCGCAGAAAATGCAACGCAGCATGTTAATTTCATATGTTGCGGCATATTTTTCTTCGCGATATAAAGCTTCTTCGCCTTTTTTACGCTCGGCGGCTACCATGGTAATGGCTTCTGCCGGGCACGAAAGCGCACATAAACCGCAGGCGGTACAACGCTCACGTCCCTGCTCATCGCGTTTAAGCGAATGCATACCCCGCCAGTTTTCAGAAAATTCACGTTCTACCTCTGGGTAAAAAATGGTTTCTTTTTTCTTAAACATGTGGCGGAAAGTAATAGCCATACCCTGAAAAATTGCTGGAAGGTACATACGCTCCCAGAAATTCATCGGTTTTTGCTCTAAAACTTTCTTTCTATTACTTAATGATTCCATATGGCCCACCCCCAGCCCCTCCCAAAGGAAGGGGAGTTGATTTTATATTTTTAAAACTTATTTACTAATGCTATTACTACTCCGGTTATCACAATATTGGCAATGGCCAATGGGATTAACACTTTCCAGCCCAGGTTCATCAATTGGTCATAACGGAAACGCGGAACTGTCCAGCGTACCCACATAAAAAAGAAGATGAACATAAAAATCTTGATGAACAATACGGCCATCCCTAATAAAGGTCCCCAGGTTGGCCCGATCAAATTATTTACAAAATCCATTCCCGGATAATTGTAGCCGCCAAAATAAAGGGTGGCCATTACTGCAGATGAAATAAACATATTGATGTATTCGGCGAACAGGAAAAAGCCCAGTTTCATCGAAGAATATTCGGTGTGATAACCGCCTACCAATTCGGTTTCGCATTCTGGTAAATCGAAAGGCGTACGGTTGGTTTCGGCAAAAGAACAGATCATAAAGATTAAAAAGCCTAAAGGCTGATAAAATACGTTCCAGTTAAAGCCATGCTGCTGTTCAACAATTTCTTTTAAACTCAGGGTATTGGTTAGCAGCAATAAAGCGATGATGGATAAACCCATCGGGATTTCATAACTGATATTCTGAGAGGCAGCACGAATGGCACCCATCAAAGAGAATTTGTTATTGGATGCCCAGCCACCGATCATTACGCCATAAACGCCTAAAGAAACCACACCGAAAATATACAGGATACCTACGTTGATATCAGTTACCTGCAAAGGAATGGTTTTGCCAAAAAGTACCACATCTTGCCCCCATGGAATAACCGCAGAACCAATACAGGCTGTTAAAATAGCCAGCGAAGGACCGGCAATAAATAAGAATTTGCTCGATTGGGTGGGAATGATCTCTTCTTTCAAAAACATCTTGATACCATCGGCCAAAGGCTGAAACATACCTCCCGGACCGGCACGGTTAGGGCCTACGCGATCTTGCAAAAAGGCTGCAATTTTACGTTCGGCCAAAGTAGAATACATAGCCACCAACAAACTGAGGCTGAAGATGACTGTAATCAGTACAAATTTTTCTATGACGAATGCGATATCCATTATAATTTTTTAGTCCTTTCGAATTCTTCCTGATTTGCTGCGATTAAAGCCTGGTTAGGCTGAATAACCGGAAGCGGTTTCATGGTTTCGTAATGATTGGATGAAATAACTGAAGTGTTTTCAATGTGACGTGGGCCTTCAATTACCCAATCGCTGGTTTTTTTCTTGTCGTAACGGCAAGTATTGCAGATAAATTCTTCTACTTCGCCAAACTCGTCTTTGCGGGCGGTTACTCTGATTACGTCTTCTCCTTTATACCAAAGCGTTACTTTACCGCTGCAGGTTGGGCAATCGCAATGCGCATCTACCGGTTTGGTAAACCATACCCGGTTTTTAAAGCGGAAAGTTTTATCGGTTAAAGCACCTACCGGACATACATCAATTACGTTTCCGGAGAAATCGTTATCAATGGCTTTCTCGATATAGGTTGAAATTTCTGCATGATCGCCACGACCTAAAATACCATGCTGACGGCAATCGGTAATCTGATCAGCCACATAGGTACAGCGGTAACATAAAATACAGCGGTTCATGTGCAGCTGAATTTTATCGCCAATATCAATACGGTCGAAAGTACGGCGCTCAAACTCGTAACGGGTTTCTGGTGCACCGTGCTCAAAAGCTAAATCTTGTAAACTGCACTCACCGGCCTGGTCGCAAACGGGGCAATCCAGCGGGTGATTGATCAATAACATTTCCACCACGTGCTTGCGGGCTTCTACCACTTCAGGAGAAGTGATGTTTTCCACTTCCATGCCTTCCATAACCGTGGTACGGCAGCTGGCTACCAGTTTAGGCATTGGGCGGGGATCTTTTTCAGAACCCTTGCTTACCTTCACCAGGCAGGTACGGCATTTACCTCCGCTACCTTCCAACTTGGAGTAGTAACACATGGCCGGCGGAACGATCTCGCCCCCGATTTGCCTTGCGGCATTCAGGATAGTGGTTCCCGGCGCTACTTCTACGGCTATACCGTCTATGGTTACTTTAACTTTTTCTGACATGGTTAAAAGTCAATCGTTATTTAATTCTATAATCGTCATCCTGAGCTTGTCGAAGGATCTCTAGTACCAATGAGATTTCTCCTCGTTTTACTCGTCGAAATGACGTGGCTTTAATTTTTAATTCTCGACCGTTTCTACAAGCGGCGGCAACGGATCAGCATAATGCGCCAAACCATAAGTGCCTTTTAATGCTTTTTCAGGATGATTTACATGCCATTCAAACTCATCGCGGAAATGGCGGATTGCTGCGGCAACTGGCCAGGCAGCGGCATCTCCCAATGGACAAATGGTATTTCCTTCAATATTTTTAGCTACATCTACCAAAAGGTCGATATCACTCATTTTTCCGTGTCCGTTTTCTAAACGGTGCAATACTTTTTCCATCCAGCCGGTTCCTTCGCGACATGGCGAACACTGTCCGCAGCTTTCGTGGTGATAGAAACGGGAATAGTTCCAGGTATTGCGCACTATGCAGGCATCTTCATCAAAAACTACAAAACCGCCCGAACCTAACATGGTTCCGGTAGCAAAACCGCCATCAGATAATGATTCGTAACTCATTAATCGATTTTCACCGTTAACCGTTTTCAAAATCAGGTTAGCAGGTAAAATGGGCACCGATGAACCTCCGGCAACTACCGCTTTTAAGCGTTTGCCATTGGCTATGCCTCCACAATATTCTTCTGAGTAGATGAACTCTTCTACCGAAAGGCCTAATTCTATTTCGTAAACGCCCGGCTTATTAATGTTTCCGGATGCAGAAATCAATTTGGTACCGGTACTGCGGCCAATGCCTACTTTGGCATATTCATCGCCGCCTTCGTTGATGATGGGCACTACAGCAGCAATAGATTCTACGTTATTTACCACCGTTGGGCAACCCCAAACACCGGAAATAGCCGGGAATGGCGGTTTAATTCGTGGATTTCCACGCTTGCCTTCTAATGATTCAATTAATGCGGTTTCTTCTCCGCAGATATATGCTCCGCCTCCGGGCTGTACGTACAGCTCCAGGTCGTAGCCTGATCCTAAAATATTTTTACCTA
>CAZFAE010000006.1:0-28883 GCA_964516035.1 uncultured Sphingobacterium sp. | reverse complement strand
CCGGGCTGTACGTACAGCTCCAGGTCGTAGCCTGATCCTAAAATATTTTTACCTAAAAATCCGGCTGCTTTTGCTTCCGCGATGGCTTTTTCTAAAATGCGGATTTGCGGCATCATTTCGCCACGCACATAGATATATGAAGTTTTGGCGCCCAAAGCATAACTGGCTACAATCATTCCCTCAATTAATAAATGTGGGATGTGGGTCATCAGGTAACGGTCTTTAAAAGTGCCCGGCTCAGATTCATCTGCATTGCAAACCAAATAACGTGGCACGCCTTCTGGCTTAGCCAAAAAGCTCCATTTCATCCCGGTAGGGAAACCTGCGCCTCCACGACCACGAAGACCTGATTTTTTGACTTCTTCTACCACATCATCGGGCGAAAGGCTTTTCAGCGCCTTCTCCACGGCACGGTATCCTCCCTGCTTGCGATAAACATCGAAAGTATTGATTCCGGGTACGTTAATGTGTTCTAATAATAGTTTACGAGCCATTTCTCAATTTATCAATTCGACGTTTTGTTTATTTGTCGATGTATTTTATTCGTCATTTCGAACGAAGAGAGAAATCTCTCTTTGTACAATTATGAATTTGTAACCACCCCGTCCTGCGGACACCCCTCCAAAGGAGGGGAAGGGTTTATTTATTTTTTCTTCAATTCTTCAATCAAACTGTCCACGCTTTCGGCGGTCAGGTTTTCGTAATAGGTATAATCAGGGCCGATTTGTAAAACCGGAGCCATACCGCAGGCTGCCAGGCATTCTACACCTCTCCAGCTGAATAAGCCATCGGCGGTTACTTCGCCTTCTTTTACACCAAGTTGTTTCTCAATGTGGGTCATGATCTGATCTGAGCCTACCAATTGGCAAGGGCCGGTGCGGCAAACTTCCAACACATATTTTCCCTGCGGCTGCAAGAAATACATGGTGTAGAAAGTAGCTACTTCGTACACTTCAATCGGTTCAATTTTTAAATAGGCCGCCACTTTATCCATCGCCTCGGGGCTTAACCAGCCGTATTCGGCCTGCACCAAATGCAAAATGGGCAGCAAAGCCGATTTTTGCTTGCCTTCCGGATAGCGTGTTACAATTTCATCAAACTGGGCAATTAGCCCTGCTGAAAAATTAACTTCTTGAGTTTCTGTTACCTTAAGCATCTAATTCTCCCGCTATAACGTTTAAACTACTCATATTCAAAATCGCATCAGAAAGTAACATACCACTGCTCATTGGCGCATACATCTGGTAATTGATGAAGCTTGGGCGACGGAAGTGCAAACGGTACGGAGAACGACCGCCATCGTTTACTAAATAAAAGCCTAATTCGCCATTACCGCCTTCTACGGCGTGGTATACTTCTGTTTTTGGAGTTTCAATTTCGCCCATCACAATTTTAAAATGGTAAATCAAAGCTTCCATATTATTGTAAACATCTTCCTTGGCCGGCAGGTAAAATTCCGGCACATCGGCATGGAAAACACCTTTTGGCTCTTTTTCTAATTTTTGCATGGCTTGCTCAATAATGCGCAAGCTCTGCCACATTTCTTCGTTACGCACAATAAAACGATCGTAAATATCGCCGGTGGTACCTACCGGGATTTCGAAATCAAAGTCCTGGTAAGAAGAATAAGGTTCATTTACCCGAACATCGTAATCTACTCCGGTGGCACGTAAAATTGGGCCGCTCCAGCTGTAGTTTAAAGCTGTTTCTGGTGTTACTGCTGCTACGCCGCTGGTACGTTCTATGAAAATACGGTTGCGGTTAAACAGGGTTTCAAATTCTTTTAAGATAACCGGGAACTTGGTTAAGAACTGACGAATTTTGGCTAAACTGATATCGTTAAAATCGCGTTCAAAACCACCGATACGACCAATGTTGGTCGTTAAACGTGCTCCGCAGATCTCTTCAAAAATTTCGTAAATGTGTTCGCGTTCTTCCATCAGGTACAGGAAACCGGTAAAGGCTCCAGTATCTACCCCTAAAATTCCGTTACAAATTAAGTGATCGGAAATACGGGATAATTCCATGATGATTACCCGCATATAATCTACCCTTTTAGGGGTTTGGATATTCAAGAGTTTTTCTACCGTCATGTGCCAGCCCATGTTGTTGATTGGCGATGAACAATAGTTTAAACGATCTGTTAATGGGGTTATCTGGTAAAACGGACGATGTTCGGCTATTTTTTCGAATGCCCGGTGGATGTATCCGATGGTGGAAACTCCGCTTACAATGCGTTCGCCATCCATTTCGAGTACGTTTTGGAAAACTCCATGCGTAGCCGGGTGGGTGGGACCAAGATTTAAGGTAATGGTCTCTTTTTGTGGGTCGTTATCTGTAAATACCGGGTGGTTCATTCTATCTTCCGAAGAAATAATCTTTTTTATCAACTCTGTTAGGGTCTTCTAATGGGTATTCTTTACGCATCGGGAAAACCGTCATGTCATCTACATTTAAAATGCGGACTAAATTGGGGTGGCCGGTAAACTCTATTCCGAAGAAATCATAAGTTTCGCGTTCCATCCAATTGGCTCCTTCCCACAAGGTGGTTGCGGTTGGAATTTGTGGCTTTTCAGCCGATAAAAATACTTTGATCCGTACCCGGATGTTATTGGTCAGACTGTGGATATGGTAAACTACGCCTAAAGCCAGTTCCTGTTCCGGATAATGTATACCGGTGATATCGGTCAAGTAATTGAAAGCCAATTCTTTGTCTTCTTTCAAAAACTGCAATACTTCGGCAATAGCTGCTGCACTGGTTTCGAAAGTAAGTAAACCGTAAGGTTCTGCAGGCACAGAAATACGGTCTGCAAATTGTGCAGTCAGTTTCTGAATTAATGCCTGGTTGCTGAGCTTAGCCATTATTGTATTCCGTATTTTGCTAATAATTCCTGGTATTCTGGAGAATCGCGACGACGTAACGATTCGTTCTTCACCAATTCCTGTATTTTATTGAATCCATCGATAATGGCTTCTGGGCGTGGCGGACATCCGGGTACGTAAACATCTACCGGAATAATTTCATCAATACCCTGCAAAACAGAGTAAGTATCAAAAATACCTCCGCTTGAAGCACAGGCGCCAACGGCAATTACCCAACGGGGTTCAGCCATTTGCAAATATACCTGGCGCAATACCGGAGCCATTTTTTTGGCAATGGTGCCCATTACCATTAATAAATCTGCCTGGCGTGGCGAAAAACTTGGGCGCTCTGAACCAAATCGTGCAAAATCGTAATGCGAACCCATGGTAGCCATAAATTCGATTCCGCAGCAAGAAGTGGCAAATGGCAGCGGCCACAAGGAGTGTGAGCGGGCAAGGCCCACCACTTTATCTAAAGAAGTAGCAAAAAAACCGGATCCTTCTAATCCGGGAGGTGCTTCTACTATTTTAACTTCGCTCATAAACAGCCTTTTTATCTATTTTTTGCCTTATTAAAGAAGGCACAAATGTACGTCATTTTTAGGTGTTTAAACACCTTATTCCCAATCTAAAGCGCCTTTTTTAAGCACGTAAATAAAGCCTGCTAAAAGGGTACCCATAAAGATGAACATCTCTATTAATCCATCCCATCCGAATTCTCTAAAATTAACGGCCCAAGGGTACATAAAAATCACCTCTACGTCAAAAAGCACAAACAAAATGGCCACCAAAAAATACTTGATGGAAAAGGGCTGGCGGGCATTGCCGATAGACTCAATTCCGGATTCGAATGGGGTCAATTTATCAGCCGTTTTGCGTTTAGGACCTACCAGGTGGGTTACCACCATGGTCATAACCACGAAACCCATGGCTACAATCATTTGAAAAATGATTGGTAAGTAATTTATTGGGGTGCTTTGTGCTTCCATTGTTTGAGTTTGGAGGCGCAAATATAAAAAGAAAGCGCCTTAATCGGATGATTAAGGCGCTTAAAAAAGCATGTTATTTTTTATTTAGTTCCGCCACCTATGGCTTTCATTGCCTGAAGGACAACGGCATTGGCAGGGTCTAACTCTAATACTTTATTAAAGTAAAGTCTTGCTTTATCGTAATCTTGTTCTTTACGGGCAGCTACCGAACCTAAATAGGTATAAGCTTCGACTAAACCGGTGGCATTTTTTGGAGCCAATTCTGGTTTGGTTATGGTAATCAGTTCAACGTATTTTTCGTAAAACGGAACGGCCAATCCTTGACTATCGTTTTCATCGTCAAACTGACGGTTGATACGACCTCTGAATTGCCATGCGGCATGGGTATTGGGTGAGCGCTGAATTAAGTAGCTGAAAGCAGAATCTGCTTTAACCAGTAGTTCGCGATCTGCTTCTTCACCTGCAGTTTTTTTAGCTCCATAATCGAAATAATAGGCTGAACCCATATAGTAGTAATCTAATAGATTACGTTGTGGGTTTTTTACTGCTATATCGTATGCCTGTGCAGCTTTTTCATACTTTCTCAGGCTATAAAGTTCTTTGCCGATATCACTCATTCCGCCAACAAGGGTAGAATCTATCTGGATCGCTTTTTTAACGGTTTGGAAACCTTCGTCATCTTGTCCCAGTTTAATGAGGGCACGACCCAAATAACTATAATCACGGCCAATTAATCGTTTTGGATCTACTTGTGCCATGAAATTTTTGAGGGCTTGTGCACTGGCTTCATAATTCCCGTTTTCGAAGGAAGAATAACCTAAGTAACGCAGAATACGTTTATTGGCCTTATCCATTTGCGCCATTTGCTGAGCTTCCTGTTCTAAAGTTTTATAGTCTTTGGCTAGGATTAAGAAATCAGCATAACGCATGCGTGACTCTAAAGAGGTATCGGTTAACTCCAGGTATTTTTTGTAGAAATCTAAAGCTTGTTTGATTTTAGTATCGTAGTTTTTTGCTTCTGAACGTGCCCACAAATAATAGGTTTCGGCTAATTCGCGATAAGCTGGACCGTAGTTTGGATCGATAGCTAAAACGCCGTTAAATTCGTCTACAGATTCTTGAAAAGCATTGGCCAGTTTATTGATTACGCCTAGCTCGATTTTAGAACGTAATAAATTTTTATTTAAATCATAGGCTGTGCGGTATGCGCTATAGGCTTCTGAATTTTTCTTTAATCCACGGTAAGCATCACCCAAAGCCAAATGAACGTCAGCCAAAAAGGCATCTGCTCCTTTGGGGTTCGTTAAGGTTTTAGCTTTATCTAAAAAAGTAAGCGCCAGCTCGTAATTTGGCTTTTTTGCCTGGGTGTAGGCTTTACCAATGTATAGGTATGGGCGTGTGTCTTTTTTATCAGACATGGCAATGGCTTTGTCGAAGTTGACTTTGGCTGCAGCTTCATTATTATCTTCTAATTCTACCTGTCCTAAACCCACAAAATTTAAGGCAAATGCCGGGCTAGCCGAAGTTCCTTTATTGAAAGTAATTTTAGCCGAATCGGGATAGTCTGTTTTTAAGTACACCTGTCCTAAAAAGAAATAATTTTCAGGATTAGCTGGCTGAATAGCAATTAGATTTTTTAGTTGAGTTTTGGCATTTTGAAATTGCTCTGCATCAATCGCTTTTTTGGCATCAGCTAAAGTTTGTGCAAATAGAGTTGAACCTAACAAAACCAACGCAAAGGTTGATTTAATCACTTTTTTCATCATTTCCATGGTTCGTATATTTAAATTTAATTTTATTTACTAATAATTACTTCTCGAGGCGGTATGCTATCCGGCAATAAGCCTGATTTTAAAATAATCCTTTGTCCGCGTTCTCCAGCCACAAAAGTCACAAATCCTGTGCCCGGCCCAGGACCACCTTCACAATTAATGAGGTACAAATTACGAATTAACGGGTAAAATCCCAAAGCTAAATCGTTTTGATTGGGTTTATAGTAGTTATCGTCTCCCGGTTTTCCCGGCAAATTTTTTACTCCCATCACTTTCAGTTTTGCAATAGCAGGTTCTAAACTGGCTTCGGGCTGTTCAATCCAATTGATACCAATTACACCTATGGTTCCGGGATTATCGGCAACATACTTGATAACTTCTGGATTAGATTTAAGGGCATAAATACCAGATTTAGGCAAATTGCTCATCTGTGCCAGCTCTTTAAAATAACGCACTGTGCTGGAATTAGGGTTATCGAACACCAGGTTTTTAATTTTACCCGGTTTGCCCTGCATTAAGTTGATAAGGTCTTGTACATTAACCAAACTATCTGCATTATTTTTTTGGGTAATTAAAGCAATCCCATCCACAGCAAAGCGGTTTACCCTGATTTTTATTTTTTTGCGCTCGTAAAACTGAGCTTCTTCGGGCGTAAGCGTTCTGGCCATGATGGCTACGCTGGCACTATCGTTAAGCAATACACCGAGCAATTCATTTTCGGGTTTGTAAATAGGCGTAATTTCTACTTCGGGATAAGTGCTGTTGAACACAAATATCTGATCGTCGATAATTGGCGTAAAGCTCTCGTCTACCACCAAGCGGACTTTACCTTTGGTATAAGACTGCTCTTGGCTGTTGAACTGATTTTGCTGACAGGCAAAGAAAAAAAATGAAATCCCCAGAAGGAAAAAATACTTACGTGCCATTTTAATTTCTTTTAGTTTGTAATAACCTGATGAATCTAAAAAACGCATAAACTATTAATAATACACCAAAAGCAATGCGATAGTTTTGCGAAAGTGTTAGGGGTATATCTTTCCAAAAAATCATGGCTAAACCAAAAGCCAGATAAAATGTAAATAACAAAAGCCCTAAAATAAACAGAAACCGCTTAGCAAGCGATTTCTGTTTTTCGTTTCCGTATGTTGACATGTAAATTACTGTCCGGCTAACTGGAAAAATACTGGCATAGTGTAAGCAACTCGTACCGGGCGACCATTTTGTACACCTGGTTTCCATGCTGGTGCGCTTTTGAATACGCGAACGGCCTCTTCATCGCAACCACCACCAATACCTCTTAGTACTTTGATATCTGTTAAATCGCCATTTTTCTCAACCACGAAACTTAAAATTACACGACCGGTAATATTGTTTTCGCGGGCAATAGGTGGGTATTTAATGTTTTTACCTAAATACTTCATCCATGCACCTTGTCCTCCTGGAAATTCTGGCAGCACCTCAACACTAGCAAAATCTTTAATGCCGTTGTCTTCGGTTACCTCGGCATTGCCTACAGGTTCTTCGATTTTAATCTCTGCATTTGGATCACCTTCAATGGTTTTTTGACCAGGATCTGCCACTTTTAATTCCTCAACAGTTGGCGGCTCTTCATCGCGAACTTTTTCTGCCGGTACTACTACCGGAGGTGGGAAACGCACCTGATCTACTTTTGGTTTTGGTGGTTCTGGTGGAGGTGGAGGAGTTTTATCGTCAATTGGCGGCGGAGCTGCCAATACTACTTCTGTTTGTTTAAACTCTTCTGTGCTATCAGGTATAATACCAGAAATTAATCTGATAATTAAAGGCAAACATACCACAAATACAAACAATGCCGACCCTACAATAAGGGCACGGGTTGTAGTTTTGGGATTCTCCTTACGCAGTTCGTAAGCGCCGTAAGCTTTGTTACGACCTTCGAAAACTACATCCAGCCACTCAGGTTTAAATATATCTAATTTTGACCCTAACATCTTTTTTTACAATTAAAGGAGTTATCTATTTTACTATTCTAACGTAATATTAATTTACGAAAATTATTTGTAAATCCCATCACGTTTCATCAATCCGATTTCAGGGCTGGTGATATCTACAATGGCGTAAGTTTGCACATTGGTGATTTTCATTTCATCCAAAATATCAACCAGATTTCTGTAATTAGACTTATCGCTTGGTTTAATTAATACGATTAATCCTTTTTTAGGATCTCCGGTAATTGCTCTAACTTCTTTTACTTTTTCTATCAGCGCTTTACGGATACCACTTTTACCAAAGTTATCTACTGTTGGTGTTTTAGGGTTATCAATTAAGCCCATATACCATTCTAAACGGTTGTTTTCTCCCAAAAGAATAGTCATGGTACGATTATCTGCAATCTCTAATTTAGATTCAGGATTTTTATCGTCTTTATCCGGCATGGCTAAATCCATAGCCTGCGGTTTAGACAAGGTGGTGGTAAGCATGAAGAAGGTAATGAGCAAGAAAGCCAAATCAACCATTGCGGTTAAATCTACACGGGTAGACTGCTTCTTACTTCTTACTTTTTTACCGCCTTTTTTACCGCCACCGGAGGTATCTAATTCTGCCATCGTTTTATATTTAAAATGTTTTCGATTTTATTAGTCTACTTTTCTCAACGTGGTAATCAGGCTGAATTTATTGATTTTCTGCTTCTGTAAAATATCAATTACTTTCTTGATAGCAGGATATTCTTCTTTAGAATCTCCTTTAATACTGATACGTAAATCAGTGCCATTCAATTCTTTAGTAGCATAACGGGCTGCTAAAATCCATTCATTTAATTGATTATCGGTAGAGTCGGCAGGAATACCTGGCTGCAAACCGGGCTGGTTACGCTCATCATTGGTTAAAGCAATAAATTGCTTTAAGTTAGATACGGGCACTCCAAAAGATTCTACCACAGAGAAACGTACTTTCTCTTCTTCTGTAAACTGAAGATTATAGGTTTTAGCAATGCGTTCTAACATGTTAATACGTATCTGCTGACCTTTAACTCCAAAGAAGATTTTGCCTTGACCTACAAATAGGGTAGCAACATCTGTTTCCGGTAATTTTACGGTTACGGTTGAAGCTGGGGCATCAACAGGCAATGGTTCAGGCTGACGTGCTGTTGCGGTTAAGATAAAGAAGGTAAGCAACAGGAACGCCACATCGCACATTGCGGTCATGTCGATTGCCGTACTTTTTCTTGGAACTTTTACTTTAGGCATTATTTATCTTTTTTACTGTTGATAGTACAATTAGTTGATGATTCTGATAAATCCCGAACTTCTGTGAAGCCCGGGATTTTATAAATTCAAAAACTATTATTTATGTGTACTGGCGTAAGTTTGTACAATTGAGAAACCTGCTTCATCGATAGAATAAGTTAATTTATCGATTTTAGAAGTAAACAAGTTGTACATAATGATAGCCAAAGCTGAAGTAGCAATACCAGTTGCAGTATTGATCAATGCTTCAGAAATACCATTTGCTAATTGAGACTGATCTGGTGCTCCTGCAGTTGCAATTGCAGAGAAGGCTTTAATCATACCAGTTACTGTACCCAATAGACCCATTAAGGTACCAATTGATACTAAAGTTGCGATGATGGTTAAGTTTTGCTCCAACATAGGCATTTCTAAAGCAGTTGCTTCTTCAATGTCTTTCTGAATAGCTAAACATTTCTGGTCAGTATCCATATTTTTTTCGCTTTCCATCTCTTTGTACTTTTTCAAGCCAGATTTGATTACGTTAGCTACAGAACCTTCTTGTTTATCGCATTCTGCCATAGCAGCATCGATGTTACCAGCACCTAAGAAAGATTGTACTTTTTTAACGAATGCATCTACATTTCCTTTACCGGCAGCTTTGTTAATTACAAAGAAGCGTTCGAATGAGAAAAAGATAACCATCAGGAATAAGCCCATTAATACTGGAACTACTAATCCACCTTTGTAAACCATTCCGAAATAATTTCCTGGTAGTGGGTGGCCATTTTCAGGATCGCCGCCTTCGAAGTTAGCTGGACTTCCCATTACAAATTTCCATAACAGGAATCCGATGAAAATACATACTACAATTGATAAACTTGCAAAAAGGTTCGAACCAGAATTCTCTTTTTTAGCAGTTGCTGCTTTGGTTGCGTTTGCCATTGTTTCTTAAATTTTAGTTTTTGGTTTTGATTAAATTATGAATTTATTGGTTTTTTGTTTTTTAACGGATAACAAAAATATAATTTTCAATGTAAAAAAAGCATTGGTTATACATTTGTTACTAAACCCGTGTTACAATTAATTATCTGCAATGAAAGCCATTTTTTTTTGCAAATGCAAATTGCAGAAAAAAATTAATATTCAGTTTAAACAGAAACAGTAATACGTGGCGCAGCAGCAAGTATCTCTTCTGTGGCAAATTCGGCGTATTGAGCAAAGTTATTCACAAATGCCTGGGCCAATTCTGCAGCTTTCTGATCATAAGCCTGCCCATCAGACCAAGTATTTCTGGGATTTAATATTTCGGCCGGAACATTGGGACAGGTTTTTGGCATTAATAAACCAAAAACCGGATGTTCTTCAAAAGAAACACCATCTAAATCGCCATTTAAAGCCGCGGTAATCATAGCCCGGGTATAAGCCAACTTCATTCGGGTACCAATACCATAAGGGCCACCAGTCCATCCGGTATTAATTAACCAAACATTAGCGGTACTGTTTTTTAGTTTATCGCCCAATAACTTGGCATAAGCCGTAGGGTGTAGCGGTAAAAAAGCTTTACCAAAACAAGCCGAAAAAGTAGCCTGAGGTTCTGTAACCCCGGCTTCGGTACCGGCAACTTTGGCTGTATAACCCGAAATAAAATGATACATGGCCTGGCCATCAGTCAATTTAGCGATCGGGGGCAATACCCCAAAAGCATCGGCAGTAAGAAAAAATATATTTTTAGGCGTAGGGCCAACAGAAGGTATTTTGGCGTGTCCGATATAATTAATCGGGTAAGCCACCCGGGTATTTTCTGTTTTTTCAATATTTGAAAAATCTACCGTACGGCTACCTTCAAAAAAGTTGATATTCTCTAAAAGAGCACCAAATTTAATGGCTCCATAAATTTCAGGCTCCTTTTCTGCACTCAAATCAACACATTTGGCATAACAGCCGCCTTCAAAATTAAAAACTGTATCTCCACTCCAGCCATGCTCATCATCGCCAATTAAATCTCTGGACGGATCTGCCGAAAGCGTGGTTTTACCCGTACCCGATAAACCAAAGAAAATAGCGGTATCGCCATTTTTGCCCTGGTTAGCAGAACAATGCATAGACAAAACCTGGTGCTGATGAGGCAACAAAAAGTTGAGTACCGAAAAAATACTCTTTTTAATTTCGCCGGTATAGCCTGTGCCACCAATCAAAATCATTTTCCGTTTAAAATTGATGATGCAGAAATTATGCTGGCGGGTACCATCTATTTCGGGCACCGCTTTAAAACTTGGTGCAGCCAAAATAGTCCAATCAGGCTTGGCGCCTAAATCTGCCCTTTCCGGTCGAAGAAATAAGTTATTGGCAAATAAATTCTGATAAGCCGATTCTGTAACCACCCGAATACCCAATTTAAAAGCCGGATCGGCACAGGCAAAAGCATCCCTCACATAAATTGGCTTTTGGGCCAAATGCTGGTTTACTTTCCCTAAAAGTGAATCAAATTTTTCGGCACTAAATTTAATATTAATGTCGCCCCACCAAACTGCATCCTCCGTAATTTCATCAGCCACAATAAAACGGTCTTTAGGAGAACGGCCGGTAAACTCACCGGTATCTGCAGCCAAAGCACCAGAATCGGCCAATTGGCCTTCGCCATTTTTAAGCGCATGCTCAACCAATTCGGCAGCACTCAATTGATAATAAACAGCAGGAGATGCTTGTAGATTAAGATAATCCAAGTCGGGGTTTTTTAAAGATTGGTAGCTCATAGATGAAAGCTTCAGGGGTTAAAATCAGAAGTACAAAATTAACAAGAACTACAACGATTTCGAAGGAAAAATATTTTAATAATCAAGTAATTGTATCTAAAACACTAAGTTTTAAAAAACTGATTATCAATAATTTAGATAGATATTAGCAGGCATTCCTAGCCACCTATTTTCTTCGCTTTATATCCTTCGGCTATCAGTAATTGTATGATTTTATCTCTAAAATCTCCCTGAATTAAGATTTCACCATCTTTAACCGAACCGCCAACCCCACATTTTTGCTTCAATTTTTTACCCAGAATTTCCAAATCCGAATCTTGGCCAATAAAACCAGTAATCAAAGTAACCGACTTACCACCTCTTTGCTTACGGTCCAGCTGAACCCGCAAATCCTGCTGCTGAGCAGGTAGTGTTTCGGCAGATGCATCACCATCTGCAGGTTCATAATTAAAGTCCGGGTTGGTAGAATACATTACCCCGGTCCATAAATTCGATTTCTTTGCCATCCTTAATAAATAATATGTAAAGTAGCCGGGTTTAATACAATATCCAAACAAGCACCCAATTCAAGAGGCTCACCATCTAAATGCACTGCACTGGGGGTGTCGCGTTCAATACGCATTTCACGGGCCTTAAAAATTTCAATATACGTAGAACGATGAGCTGTTTTACTAAACAAACGGTAAGCCAAAACCGGAAACATGTACAAGGGAAAAGGTTTTATCACGCAAAAATCCAATAAACCATCGGTTAAAGAAGCTTCGGGTGCAATGTGCGCATTATTTCCGTACTGACTGGAATTCGCCAGGCTAATCATAAAAGCCCGGCGTTTAATTACCCGGCCATCCAGCGTTATAGTATACCACTCCGAGTTATAAGTACTAATTTCTGCAAAAGTATTTTTAATGTATCCCCATAAACCCCGGGTTTTATCGCGGGCAAAACGAGCACTAATTTGGGCATCAAAGCCAACACCGCTCACATTAAAAAACGGACGACCGTTTAAAGTAGCCGAATCAATAGTCATTTGCCGAAACCGGTTAATTACTTGTACCGCTTTCGCGGGATTAAACGGAATAGCCAGCGAAGTGGCCAAGCCATTCCCCGAGCCCATCGGTATAACACCCATCAGCTTAGAAGTACCGGCCAAAACCGAAGCAATCTCATTAATGGTACCATCGCCTCCCACGGCAACAACCACATCGGTATCATTTTCAATCGCCGCTTGAGCCAATTCTCGGGCGTGACCCACATATTCAGTAAACACACAGAAGCAATCAAAAACATCAGCACTAATCTCTTGCCGAATAATATCAGGCAAATGTTTTTTAGGCTTCCCTCCCGAAATGGGATTAATAATAAACAGGATTTTCTTTCTCAAAGCGCAATTGTCAAATTCCGAACAAATTAACCTGAAATATTTAAGATTATAAAAAATGTTATACTTTTGCCTGTGCAAAAAGTGGATCGATTTGCGTTGATTGCAACCACGTTAAAAAAAGTGCTAAAAACATACCCATTTTTACCTACCTGCCGCTTCATTTTTTGCACATCCGTTTATTATTAATGAAGCTTATTTAAAACATATGCCTTACTTATTTACCTCCGAATCCGTTTCAGAAGGTCACCCAGACAAGGTTGCCGATCAAATTTCTGATGCCTTAATTGATAACTTTTTAGCCTGGGATCCAGACGCAAAAGTTGCCTGCGAAACCCTGGTAACCACCGGACAGGTTATTTTGGCCGGCGAAGTAAAATCAAACACCTATCTCGATGTGCAGAAAATTAGCCGCGAAGTCATTCGTAAAATTGGCTATACCAAATCAGAATACATGTTTGAGGCCGATTCATGCGGCGTTTTATCAGCCATTCACGAGCAGTCGGCAGATATTAACCAAGGTGTAGATCGTGTAAACAAACAAGATCAGGGTGCCGGCGATCAGGGAATGATGTTTGGTTACGCCACCAGCGAAACCGATAATTATATGCCATTAGCCCTAGATCTTTCACATAAAATTCTGATCGAACTAGCCGCCATACGCCGCGAAAACACAGACGTGAAATATTTACGTCCCGATGCCAAATCGCAGGTAACCATCGAATACAGCGACGATCATCGCCCAATTCGTATAGATACCATTGTAGTTTCTACCCAGCACGACGATTTTGCCGACGAGAAACCAATGCAGGCGCAAATTCAAAAAGATATCGTAAATATCCTCATTCCAAGAATTAAAGCACAGTTAAAACCAGAGCTTCAGGCCTTGTTTAACGACCAAATTACTTACCATATCAACCCAACTGGCAAGTTTGTAATTGGCGGACCTCACGGCGATACCGGCCTTACCGGACGGAAAATTATTGTAGATACTTACGGCGGAAAAGGTGCACATGGTGGTGGTGCATTCTCCGGAAAAGATCCCTCAAAAGTAGACCGTTCTGCCGCTTATGCTACCCGCCACATTGCCAAAAACATGGTGGCAGCCGGCGTTTGCAGCGAAATTCTGGTACAAGTTTCCTATGCCATTGGCGTTAAAAACCCAATGGGCATTTACGTAAACACTTACGGCACTTCCAAAACCGGTTTAAACGACGGTGAAATTGCTCAAAAAATTGAGCAAATTTTCGATCTAACTCCATACGGAATTGAAACCCGTTTAAAATTACGCAACCCTATCTACTCAGAAACAGCCGCATACGGCCACATGGGACGCAAAAACGAAACCGTTACTAAAGTTTTTAACGGCAACAACGGCGAAACCAAAACCCTTCAGGTAGAGCTATTCACTTGGGAAAAACTCGATTTTGTAGACAAAATTAAAACTGCATTCGGTTGCTAATGTAATTTCTAAAGCATTATCAATAATATGAATCCACGTCAATCCTACTGGACCAAATTTGTTGTACTAGTAGTCATAAAATTTGGTCTTTTAGGTACGACATACGCTCAAATCATGCCCGCGTACTATGCGGTGTATTCACGGGTTAAACCGATAACAGCGGGCACCACTATCCCCAATATTATAAGTGATAATTTGGCCCTGCACTACGATGCAGCAAATGCCAACTCCTATCCCGGATCGGGCACAACCTGGAAAGATTTAAAGGGAACAGGCAACGCCACACTTAATAACGGACCAAGCTACTCCACAAGCTACGGAGGAATGATCGCCTTTGATGGCACCAATGATTTTGCCGCCACCAACTCCATTACACTTTCATACCCTCCTGGTTTTACTGTAGAAATTGTGGCAAAATTCAATTCTATTAGTGGTGCTCAGGGACTCATAACCTTCAATAACACAGGGGCCAGCAAATACATCAACTTCTATAAAGGTAACGGTACAGGAATGCGCTGGGAAGTAGGAGCCGGACAATCCGTAACCGGGACGAATAATTTAACTGCAGGGGTTTGGTACCATTTTACAGGAGTGTACGATGGTACCACGGCCAGATTATACCGAAATGGGGTACTAGAAGCCAGTGCAAACTTAACTTCCACCACTACCACTACTGCCTCTGTAGTGATGGGCGCTTTCGATAATACAGGTACATACCCCTTCAATGGCAATATTGCTATTGCACGATTTTATACCAGACCCCTTAGCGCAAGCGAAGTATTGCAAAACTACAATTCCACCAAAATACGGTTTGCAGAACTGGTTACTTCAGGATTGATGGCCAACTTAGCTGTTGCTCCTACCACAGGAAATTCATGGACTGACATTAGTGGCAATGGAAATCATGCCACACTTAAAGGAAATCCTACCTATAATAGTGAATACGGCGGGGGTATTACTACCTCATTTCCAAATTACGACGCTACAAGTTATATTCAAACAGGCTATAATTTAGGCTCCAGCTTTACCATAAGTATAGCTTCTAGACTAAATCCCAGTTCTTATTGGGCAACACTATGGGGAAATGAGAGCTATAATGCAGGAAAAGGCTATTTTGCTTATCTGCCTTACGGAGGTTCCATATCCATAGGCAGCCCCTCGGGCACAGCCTCTTATACCGCTGCAGGCATAGGCAGCTTAGCACTTTGGGACTTTGTAGTAAATGGCACTGCGCTTACTATTTATAAAAATGGAACTAGCGTATATACCGGCACCTTTACCGCACCCAGCGGCGGACCAGGTACTACCGGCTTGTATTTCGGAGCCCGGCATTTAAATGATGGAAGCAGCTATACAGATCCTTGCCCCGGCACTTACTATAGCATGAGGGTATACAACAGAGCCTTAAACAGTGCCGAAATAACAACTAATTTTGGAGTATTAAGAGGAAGCTACGGCTTGTAATTATCCTATCAGTCTATCCAATTAAATCAAAAAAATCATTTCCCCTCTTCGTAGAGCTGCGAAAATTGATGAAGTAAAAGAATACTTATTCCATTAAACTTCTAAAGCCCCGCTTTCCGCTCATACTGCACAGGCCTTAACCACAGGCCGGTATCCGCTCCAATCGGGTTTATTTAACTCAATTATTACCTATTTTGTCATCCAAAACGAAGCGAAGTCCCGACAAATCGGGATAAAAACAAAACGTGTAGATGCTTCATTACATTCAGCATAACAAAGACCTATGTGGTTTTAGTAAATTGCAGCATGGAAAACCAAAACCCTTGGAAAATACTCAGCGAAAAAGAGATCTATGATAATCTCTGGATAACCCTGCGGGAATACCAGGTAATTAACCCCGGTGGCGGGCAAGGCATTTACGGCAAAGTCCATTTTAAGAATCTGGCCATCGGCGTTATTGTTTTAGACGAGGAAATGAACACCTGGCTGGTGGGCCAATATCGCTTTCCATTAAACCAATACAGCTGGGAAATACCCGAAGGCGGCTGCCCTGAGGGAACCGATCCGCTAGAAAGCGCCAAAAGAGAATTACTAGAAGAAACCGGAATTACAGCAGCCAAGTGGCAGGAAATTCAGCGTCTGCACCTTTCCAACTCCGTTAGCGATGAATTGGCCATCATTTATTTGGCCCGCAAGCTTAATTTCGGGCAGTCAGAACCAGAAGAAACCGAAGAATTACAAATTCAAAAAATACCTTTTGAAAATGCGTACCAGCTTGTTTTAAACGGAGAAATCACAGATTCCATCAGCGTGACCGCCATACTCAGAATCAAACTGATGATCAGCGAAAATCAAATCTTATAATTTACACTATTTTTGTAGCCATGAAGAAATTCCTGGGATACCTCTTATCACCCATCCATTACCTCTGCTTTGGCTTGTTACTCGTTATTTTTCATCCCATACAATGGTTAAGCCTTAAACTGGGGGGCTATGCAGCACATAAAAAATCAGTAGAAATACTTAATTTTTTTGTAGTAGCAAGCTATTATATTTTAGGATGTCGAGTAAATTTTAAGAATAGTCAACAATTACCAATCGGACGACCCATTATTTTCATTGCCAACCACCAAAGTTTATATGATATCCCCCCATTAATTTGGTTCCTTAGAAAATACCACGCCAAGTTTATTTCTAAAATAGAATTAACCAAGGGCGTACCCAGCATATCGTTTAATTTAAAATACGGGGGCGGTGCTAATATCGACCGAAAGGACCGCAAACAAGCTATTTCAGAAATTATAAAATTAGGAGAGCGGATGCACCAGAATCAATGGTCGGCCGTGATATTTCCCGAAGGTACACGTTCCCGAAATGGAGAATTAAAACCCTTTGCCATTGGTGGAATTGCCACCCTACTTAAAAAAGTACCCGAAGCCTTAGTGGTACCCATTGTTATTCAAAATTTATGGAAATTAACGCGTTGGGGCCAATTTCCTTTAAGTGTAGGCGAGAAATTAAGCTTCACCGTACTAAAACCCATTGAACCTGGTACATCAATTGCCGAAGAGGTGTTGGCACAAGCCGAAACACAAATTAGGCAGGAGATTGAAAAAGGAAAATAAATTTTAAATAATTAACACCTATTTAACAAAAGATAAATTTATTTTACCGAGATTTGTACCTATAATTACTTACCATGAAGAAAAATAAGACAAACGTTTCTCCCTTCATACTGGTCTTAATCCCCATCATGCTGGGTTTGGTGTATTTGGCTGGTAATGCCGATATCCAAATTCCTACCGAAAAATACGGCGCAAGCATCCATTTCCAAATGCCTGAGTTAGGATCGGTAGTAAAATTTGTATACGCCTGCTTTAACTGGTAATTTTACCTACCCGGCTGCGGAATTATTACTAAACTTTCGTGGCCATCGGCATCTACCGACTGCACTCCAAAGAAATAATTGTCTTTAGAATAATTAAGTGTGGTCTGTAAATCTTTTACAAAAACCTTTTTCTCCCAAACTGCACTGCTGGTTTCACGCATCACTACGTAATAACCCACAGGCTGTTCACCTCTAGGTGCTTCCCATTTCAAAGTAGTTTTATTGGTTAAGCCGGCGGTTAATACCTTTACCTGTTGAGGCTCACGTGGGGCAAGCGCCAGATTGGCTAAAGAAGCCAGGTTCATGCGAGCAACTTTTTGGGTATAATTATAATCTACAAAATCAGGCGTATCGCCATAATCAATACCATTTTCTTTTCTTACGTTTTGATGCTGGCGGTTAAAGTCTTCATTCATTTCGGTTACTCTGATCCCCGCAAAACCCTGTTGAGAAAATGGGGTATGATCTCCGCCTCTTAAATAACGGTCGCGGCGATAAATCAGTTTTACATCCAGTTGATCTACATAACGTTCGCCCACCTCTTTTAAATAACGGGCAAAAGAACGGGCGGCACCATCATTTTCAGAACCAGTACTATTTCTTAATCCGGCCTGTGCCGTAGTTTCGGTTTGAGAAACCCCTTCGCTAAATATGCGCACACTACGGTTATCTTTTAAATCCGTTTCTAAACCATAGGTGTTTCCCACAATATCGTTGGTAATCATACCGGCCAGGTTCCATTTTTCTGCTTTAGCACGTTTGGCCAGGTTGGTAGCACCGTATAAGCCCTGTTCTTCGCCAACCATGGCTACAAAAATAAGGGTGCAATTAAATTGCTGTTTGCTCATTACCCTAGCCAATTCCATGGCTACAGCCGTACCCGAGGCATCATCGTTAGCCCCTGGCGCAAAACTCTTGCTATCCATTACATCCGATGCTCTGGAATCGTAATGACCAGAAACAATAAATACCCGGTCATCTAGCGGATCGCTGCCCGGCAAAATGGCCAATACGTTTTTCATCACGGTAGGTACCGTTACCCTACGCCCATCAGCGGGTTGGGTAAAAGTATCAAATTCCACTTTTAATCGTCCGCCAGATTCTGCTGCATATTTTTCCATCTCCGATTTAATCCAATTGCGGGCAGCGCCAATACCTATTTTAGTGCTCAAAGTATCGCTTAAAGTATGGCGGGTTTGAAAACTAACCAACTTTCTCACTATGCCCTCAATATTTTTAGCTGAAACCTCTGTAACCATCGACTGGATTACAGGATCTGTTTTAACCGTGGTGATTTGAGCTTGAACTTGTAGTGCAAGGACTATCATCAATGGGGAAAGCAATTTTTTGATCATGGTATTTATTAATTTATCAATCGGAAAATCTAAACTAAGCTTTATCTCTAGTAAATAAGTTTTATACTAAAAATGTTATAATCAAGGTAGGATAATAATTCAGAATTATAAATAAGTTTGTTAAAAGAGCATTAAAATCCCAAACATGAAAAGAATTTTTATTTATTCGCTACTTCTGGTAAGCACCATGGCAAGTTCTGCTTCTGCACAAGAAGTTGTAGACCAGGATGCCATCCTGAAAATTAGAGAAGAAGGCCTGAAAAAATCTCAGGTAATGCAAACTGCATTTTATTTAACCGATGTGGCCGGACCACGTTTGGCCAATTCGCCTGGACTAAAAAGAGCCGAAGAATGGGCATTAAACACCCTCAAAAACTGGGGTTTGCAAAATGGGGTGAGAGAGCCTTGGGGCAAATTTGGCCGCGGCTGGGAAATAGAAAAAAGTTATGTGGCTATGCGTGCTCCTTATTATCATGCACTCATTGCTTCGCCAAAAGCCTGGACTCCGGGTACCAATGGTTTAGTTAAAAGCCAGGTAGTAGTTATTAAAGCAGATAGCTTGAGCGATTTGGATAAATACAAAGGTACTTTGAAAGGTAAGGTGGTCATGTTTGATGCCACTGCCGCTATTAGTACCAGCTTTAAATCTGATGGAAGCCGCTATACCGACGAGGAATTAGCCAAAATGACTGAGCCTGCAGCGCCCAGAAACCCGAATGCTGCTGGTGGAGCAAGCGCTACTCAAATGGATGCAATGCGTAAACAAAGAGCACTAAGAGCACAAATAAATGAAATGCTGATTGCCGAAAATGTAGGCTTAATTTTAAGTAATGGCCGTGGTACACATGGTACTTTCTTTACCAGCAATGGCGCTTCGTATGCTGCCGATGCTAAACCGGTTGCTCCGGAATTGGAAGTATCTCAGGAAGATTTTTTACGCATTTTAAGATTGGTTAAAGCCGGTCATAATGTAGAGGTAGAAGCCGATATTCAAACCCGTTTTGTGGAAGACGATTTACAGGGTTATAATGTGATTGCTGAAATTCCGGGAACGGATAAAAAATTAAAAGAGCAGGTGGTGATGCTTGGGGGGCATATCGATTCGTGGCATGCTGCAACCGGTGCCACTGATAATGCTGCCGGAACTGCCGTAATGATGGAGGCTGTACGTATTCTAAAAGCCATCAATTTCAAACCAAAACGCACTATTCGCATTGCTTTATGGAGTGCAGAAGAGCAGGGCCTTTTTGGTTCAAGAAATTATGTGTTGAACCACTTGGGCGATCCTAAAACCATGGAGCTGAAACCAGAACAGGCTAAAATAAGTGCGTATTATAATTTAGATAATGGCACCGGAAAAATCCGTGGGGTATATTTACAGGGTAATGAAGCCATTGCACCCATTTTCAAAGCTTGGTTAGCTCCATTTGCAGATTTAGGCGCTACCACCATTACACCACGCAATACCGGCGGTACAGATCATTTATCTTTTGATGCGGTGGGCATTCCAGGATTCCAGTTTATTCAGGATGGTATTGAATATAATACCCGTACGCACCACACCAATATGGATACTTACGATCGTTTAATTGAAGATGATTTAAAACAGGCGGCAACCATTGTGGCTTCGTTTGTATATCATTCTGCACAACGTGCCGAATTATTGCCAAGAAAAGATTTACCGAAAGTGGCTCCTGCTGCTCCGGTTAGATAATTAAAAAGAATAAGGATATAAGAGCAAAGATTAAGGACTAAAACGTCTTTATTCTTTGCTCTTTTTTGTTTAAAATAAATTTAATCCAATTCAAACTCTTGGTGCCTGTCTGGTATTTCTACCGTTTTAAAACCGCCTTCGTTCAAGCTGTTTTTAAAATGCAATTGTTTCTCATGTTCGCCATGAACCAGAAAAAGGGTTTTAACCTGATCGGGATTTTGGCAGGCTAGGAATTGAAATAAATCATCCCTATCGCCATGGGCGCTCATAGATCTTAATACTTTAACCTGTGCTCTCACCTGGTGTTCTTCGCCAAAAATACGCACCACCTGCTGGCCCGCCATTAAACGGCCGCCCAAAGAATTAGGCTCGCAATAGCCCACTATCAAAATGGTATGGTGTTCGTTTTCAATATTATTGCGGATATGGTGTTTTACCCTACCGGCCTCGGCCATACCCGAAGCAGAAATAATTACACAGGGACTTTTATCAAAATTTAGCGCTTTTGATTCATCCACACTTTCTATAAAATGCAAGCCTTTAAAATTAAATGGGTCGCGGTCTGTCTCCATTACCTTTTTAACCCCTCGGTTATACACTTCGGGATGGTTTTTTATAATCGCGGTAGCTTTTGCCGAAAGCGGACTGTCTACATAATACGGTACCGGCGGTAAAGTACCCTCAAGTTCCAGCTTATTGAGAATATATAAAATTTCCTGGGTGCGGCCCACGCTAAAGGCCGGAATAATGACTTTACCACCACGTAGCATGCAGGTTTCTTCAATAATCTGTCTGAACATTTCGTCGGTTGGTGCCAGTTCTTCGTGTAATGAATTGCCATAGGTAGATTCCAGTAACACATAATCGGCTTGCGGAAAAGTCTGCGGAGAATTCAATAGCAAATCGCCATAACGGCCTACGTCTCCACTAAAAGTAATTTGGGTAGTTTTTTCGCTTTCGCGGATGGATAAGTGTACCGCCGCACTGCCTAAAATATGACCGGCATCGGTAAAACGTAATTGAATATCCCGGTCAATTTGCGTGTCGGTATCATAAGCCACCATTTTAAACTGTTTGATAGCGGCATAAACATCTTCTTCTGTAAACAGCGGTTTTAAAAGTGGTTTATTTCGCTTAACGCGATGCTTGTTTAAATAAGCCGTATCCTGTTCCTGAATTTTAGCGGAGTCCATCAATAAGATCTCCACCAGGTCGAAGGTTGCAGGTGTACAAAAAATGGGGCCCCTAAAACCTTCGGCAACCAGTTTGGGAATTAATCCGCAATGATCAATATGTGCATGCGATAATACCAGGTAATTCACCAGACGGGGATCAAAGCCAAAATGTTTATTCCATTCTTCGGTTTCGGATCCTCTACCCTGAAACATGCCGCAATCGAGCAAAATTTGGGTCTGGTTTTTTAAGGTAATCAAGTGTTTGCTGCCGGTAACGTTTCGGGCAGCACCGTGAAAGGCTATTTTCATAAGAGATAGATTGAATTCTCAAATTAAGCAATTGAAAATAAAGAGACGAATAAGTTGAGTTTTCCATATGGACGCTAAATGATTGAAATCATTCCAGCTTTATTCTGGAATCATAGCCCCGGGTTTAAACCCGGGGCTATATTAAACAAGTAAAAACTAACGATTTTAATCGTTTCCTCAACTCGTCATTATCAATAACTAAAAAAATAGTTGTATAACTAAATATTTAGTTATATGTTTGATTTAACAAAAAAATTAAATAATGGAGCTGAAAGAACTTACCCGGGCAGAAGAACAAATTATGCAGGTTTTATGGGATTTAAAATCGGCCTTTGTAAAAGAGGTAATTGATGAATTACCCCAACCCAAACCGGCTTACAATACAGTTTCTACCATTATCCGAATTCTAGAAACTAAAGGATTTGTACAGCATGAGGCTTTTGGCAAAAGTCACCGCTACTCACCCGCCATTAGTAAAGAAAGTTACCAGAATTTTGCTACCGAAAAATTATTGACCGGCTATTTCGGCAGCTCGGTAGAGCAAATGTTCTCTTATTTCGTACAAAAGAATAAAATAGACTTAAAAGAAGCGGATGAGATTATCAAACTGATGGAGACCTTTAAAACCAAAAAATCATGAGTGGATTAGTTTATTTAGTTCAGGTAAACATTTACCTACTGGCATTTTATGCTTTTTACCGCTTGCTTTTAAGCAAAGAAACCTTCTTTAATCTCAATCGATTTTACCTGATTGGCAGTACACTGGCTTCATTTGCGATTCCGGTTTTTCAAGCAGATTGGATCAAGAATTTATTAGCCACGCAGAAAGTACAGGAAGTAGCTTTAAGTCTAAATTCACAAGCTTACGAAGTGTTATTTCAACCCAGGGCAGAAATAAAGGTACTCTCTTTAGGAGAAGTGCTTATCTGGGTTTACTTCGCGGTAGCTGGCACCTTATTCATAAAACTGCTTTATCAAATTTACCAGGCAATTAAGGCGTTCAGAAACCAGCATAGTTTAGAAGCTTGTTCGTTCTTTGGATATGTGGCAGTTGATGAAGATATGGAGGGTAAGGAAGCCATTATGAATCATGAACTGGTTCATGTAAACCAGTATCATTCTGCAGATGTAATATTCTTCGAACTTACTGCTATTATTAACTGGTTTAATCCGATTGTTTATTTCTTAAAAAAGGAAATCAAAAAAAATCATGAATACATTGCTGATGAGCAAGCCAGCGAAACTTTAGCAGAAAAATCGGCTTATGCGATGCTGATTTTCAATCAAAATTTCGGGATACAAGCACAAAATATAACCAATTCATTTTTTAATCAATCCATACTAAAACAAAGAATTATGATGTTACAAAAAAACAAATCAAAGCGCTCGGCCTTACTGAAATATGGCTTAAGCGCACCACTTTTTCTGGCTATGCTCATTTTATCATCAGCATTTGTAAGCGAAAAAACACAAGGAACAACACAAGGCTTATTAGAAACAAAAGTGCTAACTGATACTATAACCGTACCTCCTCCTCCACCATTTGCACCGAGTAAAACTCCGCTATATTTTGTAGATGGAAAACTTAACGAAGCAGAAGCATTCAATAAAATTGATCCAAAAACTATCAAATCAATGAATGTACTGGATGGCAAGCAGGCAAAAAAGAAATATGGTAAAAAAGGCACGAATGGTGCTATTGAAATTGTACTTAAAAAAGTAGCTGCTGTTTCGCCAACTAAAAACACGCCGCTTTATGTTTTAGATGGCAAAGTGATGGATGCTGATATTCAATCTCTAAATCCGGATGAAATTCAATCTATCAACGTTTTAAAAGGTGAAAAAGCCACAGAGAAGTATGGCGAAAAAGGAGTTAATGGCGTGATAGAAATTACGAGTAAAAAAGCTGCGGTAACTACTAATTCTGATGAAATGATTGGAGACAAATCAGCGGAAGCAAAGTCTTTAGATAAAATTGATACGATGCCTCAATTTGCTGGCGGTCAGGCTGGCTGGGCTAAATTCTTACAAGAGAATGTTAAATATCCAAAAGAAGCTCATAAAAATAATATAAGCGGTCGTGTAATATTAAGCTTCGTAGTAGAAAAATCTGGAGAACTTTCAGAAATTAAAGTGCTAAAAAGTGTAGAAGAAAGCCTAGACCAGGAAGCATTGAGAGTTATAAAAAATTCCCCAAAATGGATTCCAGGAATGAAAGATGGTAAAGCGGTAAGAGTGTCTTTTACCATGCCTATCAACTTCGCCTTGGCGGCTAAAACGAAATAATTAATATTGGTATCAGCAGAGTCTTCTTTCAGAGAGATATTGCCAAAACAAAAGAGATTTCTCACCCATTTTATGGATTCGAAATGACGCTAAACAACAAAGCCCCGGATTTAAATCCGGGGCTTTGTTGGTATCATTTTAGTTATCGGCAGGGTCTTCTTGCAGAGAGACCCTGCCGGGACTTAAGGATGACAGACAGTATTATACTTCTTCCTTAAAAAACTGCGAAGTAAAGTAATCGCGGTTCATGCGGGCAATATTGGTAATTTTAATTTCTTTAGGGCATTCTGCTTCACAAGCACCGGTATTGGTACAGCTTCCAAAACCTTCGGTATCCATTTGGTTAACCATGGCTTGCGCTCTTTGGTAACGCTCTGGCTGCCCTTGTGGCAATAAAGCCAGCTGAGAAACTTTTGCCGATACGAAAAGCATCGCGGAAGCATTTTTACAAGCTGCCACACAAGCGCCACAACCAATACAGGTAGCCGAATTAAAGGCTTCGTCTGCAATAGGTTTCGGAATAGCAATGGCATTGGCATCAGGCACACCGCCGGTGTTTACAGATACGAAACCGCCTGCATGTTGAATACGATCAAACGCACCACGGTCTACCGCTAAATCTTTAACCACCGGGAAAGCAGAAGCTCTCCATGGCTCAATAACAACCGTTTCGCCATCCTGGAAACTACGCATATGCAGCTGGCAGGTGGTAATGGCCTGCTTTGGTCCGTGCGGACGGCCGTTGATATGCAAAGAACACATGCCACAAATTCCTTCGCGACAGTCGTGGTCGAAATGGATAGGATCTACGCCCTGCTTGGTTAAACCTTCGTTCACCACATCCAGCATTTCCAGGAAAGACATATCCGGAGAAACATGTTCTGCAGGATAAGTGACAAATTTTCCTTTGGTCTGGCTGTTAGGCTGGCGCCATACTTTCAGTGTTAAATTCATTTTTTTAGTATTTAGTAGTGAGTATTGAGTATTGAGACTAGCTCGTACTTCATACTTAATTCCTTTTTAATTTTAACGTTTATTGAGTTTTGATACCTGGCATTTCTCAATACTAAGTACTCAATTCTCAATACTACTATTTATAACTCCGTTGTGATAATTTTACGTTTTCGAATTTCAATTCTTCTTTGTGTAAAGCCTCCGGCTGATTTTCGCCTTTAAATTCCCAGGCAGCTACATAACCGTAGTTATCATCATCGCGTAAAGCTTCGCCTTCTTCAGTCTGGCTTTCTTCACGGAAGTGACCGCCGCAAGATTCTTTACGATCCAAAGCATCATCAATCATTAATTCGCCCAGTTCGATAAAGTCGGCTACACGGCCAGCTTTTTCTAAAGACATATTGAATTCTTCATTGGTACCCAAAACAATCGCATTTTTCCAGAAATCAGTTTTCAAATCCTGAATCAATTGCTTGGCTTTCTTTAAACCGGTTTCATTACGGGCCATACCGCAGTATTCCCACATAATTTTACCCAGTTCGCGGTGGTATTCATCTACCGTTTTATTTCCTTTTAGGGATAATAATTTTTGCAAACGCTCTTCCACTGCTTTTTTGGTTTCGGCAAATGCCGGATGCGTAGCGTCTACCGGTTTCGGACCAATGGTAGCCAAATAATCGCCCAAAGTATAAGGAATTACGAAATAACCATCGGCTAATCCCTGCATCAAAGCAGAAGCACCTAAACGGTTGGCTCCGTGATCGGAGAAGTTGGCTTCGCCCAAAGCATATAAGCCCGGTACGGTGGTTTGTAAGTTATAATCTACCCATAAACCGCCCATGGTATAATGCACAGCCGGATAAATACGCATTGGCTGCTTGTATGGGTTTTCGTCGGTAATTTGATAGTACATATCAAACAGGTTACCGTATTTAGCTCTTACGGCATCTTCGCCTAATCGATTAATGGCATCGGCAAAATCGAGGTAAACGGCTACGCCGGAAGCGCCCACACCTTTACCTTCATCTACCATTTCTTTGGCATTACGAGAAGCCACATCGCGTGGAACCAGGTTACCAAAAGATGGATATTTACGCTCTAAGAAATAATCGCGGTCATCTTCTTTAATATCGCTGGCCTTAATTTTTCCAGAACGAATCTGTTCTGCTGTTTCTTTGGTTTTAGGTACCCAAACCCGGCCATCATTCCGCAATGATTCAGACATCAAAGTCAATTTTGACTGATGATCTCCGGAAACGGGAATACAAGTTGGGTGAATTTGTGTAAAGCAAGGGTTACCAAAGTAAGCACCACGTTTGTGTGCTCTCCAGGCAGCCGTTACGTTACAGCCCATGGCGTTGGTTGATAAATAGAATACGTTGCCGTAACCACCGGTACACAATAATACCGCATGGGCAGCATGGGTTTCAATTTCGCCGGTAACCAGGTTACGGGCAATAATTCCCTGTGCTTTACCATCAACGGTAACCACATCAAGCATTTCGTGGCGGTTAAACGTCTCTACTTTACCTTCGTGAATTTGACGGTTTAGGGCTGAGTAAGCACCTAACAATAACTGCTGTCCGGTTTGGCCACGGGCATAAAATGTTCTGGATACCTGAGCTCCACCAAATGAACGGTTATCTAACAAACCACCATATTCGCGGGCAAAAGGCACACCTTGCGCCACACACTGGTCGATGATGTTTACAGAAACTTCGGCTAAACGGTACACGTTGCCTTCACGGGCACGGTAATCGCCACCTTTAATGGTATCGTAAAACAATCGCTGAACGCTATCGCCATCATTGCGGTAGTTTTTTGCCGCGTTAATACCACCCTGAGCTGCAATAGAATGCGCCCGGCGTGGTGAATCCTGGTAACAGAATGCTTTTACATTATAACCCAGTTCGGCCAGCGAAGCCGCCGCCGAAGCACCGGCCAAGCCTGTTCCAACCACAATAACGGTGTATTTCCGTTTGTTGGCAGGGTTAACCAGCTTGAGGTTAAATTTGTGTTTAGACCATTTTTCGGCTAATGGTCCTTCTGGAATTTTGGCATCTAACTTCATGTCAGAACGTATTTTTATCGGTTAAACCGGATGTGTATAGCTTATTTACAAAAGAAAAAATAGAGTGGCATAGCCGCAAAAGCAAGCGGAATTAAAACGCCAAATACCCAAACGCCAATAAAGCGTATTACTGGTACATAACGTTTGTGGTCTAAACCAACTGTTTGAAAGGCACTTCTAAATCCGTGAATTAAGTGGAAAGCCAGTGCAGCCATGGCTACGAGATATAAGGCTACCAAACCGGCATTTTTAAATGCAAAGGCTGTGGTGGCATATAAATCTTTGGCTTTTATTATTTCTACACCGTTATCTACATATTTTACATGGTCTGTAAATTCTGCAGCAGGCAATTCACGCTGCATGGTGGCCAAGGTATTTAAATCTGTGCGGTACTCTACAAAAGGTACTTTACCCCAGTGGTATTCGTACCAGAAATTACTCAGGTGAACGGCTATAAAAACCAATAAAATGGTTCCTAAAATACCCATGTTACGTGATGTCCACGGACTGTTGGCAGAACCTTTGTAAGCGCCATAGCTGCCGCCACGTGCTTTACGGTTGCCAATGGTTAAAACCAGGGCATAAACCGCATGTACAATAATAGACGTGTACAACAAATAAGAAACCACCTTAATAGGCATAAAATGGGTCATGAAATAAGCATATTCGTTAAATGCTTTTCCGCCATCTTCTTTAAATAATTGCAAGTTCCCTACGAGGTGTATAATCAGAAAAGAACATAAAAATAAACCGGTTAAGGCCATAATCAGTTTCTTTCCCAGGGATGATGAGAATGCTTTTGTAAAATTACTCATTACCGTATCGTGTTTTAGTGTTAGGTGAGCAAAAGTATCTAATAAATACAAAAAAATGGAAGATTGTAAGGCCTTAAAGTGTGTTTTTGTTTATTTAGAAACGTTCTAATTTGATAGAGGCTTGAATGGTGCAAAAAAGGCATTAAAAAGGAGATTTAGGCATAAGAATTGATTTAAAATCATAAGTTAGTTCTATAATTAATTTGATTAAGATGAAAAATAGATTAGCATTTTTATTCCTGTTGACTTTAATGGTGTTTGCTGCTTGTAATTCGCCCAAGGTTTACCTGGTACGCCATGCAGAAAAATCCGCTAACCCGCCAAGAGACCCGAATTTGACTGCAGAAGGCAAGGAGCGGGCCGAAGAATTGGCAAAATTGCTGAGTTCTAAAAAAATTACCGCTATTTACTCTACCAATTATAACCG
>CAZFAE010000005.1:51665-69613 GCA_964516035.1 uncultured Sphingobacterium sp. | reverse complement strand
ATTTCTATTATCATTAAATTTACAAATACTTTTAGATTTCATTAAATTATTTCTTGTTTTAGATTTAGATGGGTTTACTTTTCTTGATCTTTTTAATTCATCAAATTGAGTCTTTTCAATTTTGCTTATATTTGAGTTGTTATTTACCTCTAATTTAAATTCCTTTTGCTTACTTTAAACCTTCACTTTTTAATTTTCTGCTTGCTTTTCTCTACTTTTAGGGGGGGCCCGAATCAATGTCGTGCCACCACTAATATTTCCCTCAGTCCGTAGAGTTCCTTAGGGCTCTACGGATTTCTGGATAGTCTAGGAGTCTCAGACTCCGGATTAATTAATCATCCTTAGTCTCCCGAGCCAAATACCATCGCACAAGACTAAGGACAGAAATGTTTTCCTATGGTCGGTGTTATCACCGTACCAGAATATAGCGGCTTGGTGAAAATACCAACCGCAGGCAAATTTCCTTACATCTTTTTTATTTTTTAATTGTAGATGTACTATATGTATTGTTTCTGCGTTTTTTAACTAAAACTAAAACCATGAAAATAAGTACTCAAACATTTCCAATTTTATTAATATTAACAATAAGCATGTTATTTGCTTGCAAAAAAGACAAAGGGCCAGAAAATACAGTACGAGATGTAGAAGATAATGTGTATAAAACTGTTAAGATTGGCACCCAAACATGGATGATGGAGAATTTGAAGGTTACCAAACTTAATGATGGAACGCCAATAGACAACCTAGTAACAGATGATGAATGGGGGAACTCAACAGGTGCAGCTTATTGCTGGTATGATAATGATAAACAAGCCAACGAAAAATACGGCGCTTTATATAATTTGAGTGCTGTTTACACTGATAAACTGGCACCTAAGGGTTGGCATGTAGCTACTGATGCCGATTGGGCTTATTTGAGAGATTATCTTATCAATAATGGATATAATTATGATGAAGGAAATGTTGCAGATAATCATGTTGCGAAAGCTTTAGCAACTAATTCAGGTTGGGTGACTGATCCAACCCTTGGTAATGTAGGTAATAATCAAACTAGTAATAATAAAAGTGGGTTTAACGCACTACCTGCTGGACTTAAACAAGTCAGTGATTTTATTGCTTTGGGTGAATCTGCTGTATTCTGGTCTAGTCTGCCAAAAGGCATTACTCAAGGTACTGCTTGGTCTGTTGATTCTTACAACTCGGGTCTTAATAAAATCACCTTTTTTCATCGATATGGTCTTTCCGTTCGTTGTGTTAAAGACTAGCCACTATTTAATTTCAAGATATTTAAAAAATCCCCTAATTTTTATTCATGCAAAATTCCAATGTGATGATTTGGCTTTATAGAATTGGACTACTTTTAAACCTTGTTTTAGTAGTTTATGCTGCTTTTAACGTTAAAAATTCAGGAGTTTATAACCGAACCGTAATTTGGGGAATTGTTCTGCTTATCGTCCTCATGGCAATAGCCTATTTATTAAAATCCTATTATGGTATGCTCAGAGCAGCAATTGGGTTGCTTTATCTTCCTTTAATTCCAGTTTTGCTTTTTCTGCTTTTCTTGCTATTGATGATCATCATCAAGCCCGATTTTAAATAATAGTTATCAAAATAAGAATGAGTAGATTTTGCCATCTGCTTAGTATATTTGGCTATTATTCTATACCATATGATAATTGAACAATTTTACGATAAAGGCCTGGCTCATGGTTCTTATGCCATTATCAGCCAGGGCCAAATGATATTAATTGACCCGGCCCGTAATCCACAGCCCTATTACGATTTTGCAGCACAACATCAGGCAAAAATTACGGGAGTGATAGAAACCCATCCGCATGCCGATTTTGTGAGCTCGCACTTAGAAATTCATCAAAAAACAGGAGCAACTATTTATGCCAGTAAACTGTTGGGGGCCGAATATCCACACCAAACTTTTGACGATGGCGATAGCATTCAGCTGGGAGAAATTCAATTAAAAGCTATCAATACCCCAGGCCACTCGCCAGATAGTATTTGCATTTTATTAATAGACAAAAACGGCAAACAATACGCTTTATTTACTGGAGATACCCTGTTTGTAGGCGATGTAGGCCGCCCAGATTTGCGTGAAAACGTGGGCAATATCACCGCCCAAAAAGAAGAACTGGCCAAAGCCATGTATCACAGCACCCGCCAAAAGCTGATGCAATTGCCGGAAGATGTTTTGGTTTACCCGGCCCATGGTCCCGGTTCGCTCTGCGGCAAAAACATGAGTCCCGATTTGCACAGCACCATAGGCCGCGAAATTCGCGAAAACTATGCTTTGCAGCTCATGGATGAATTGCAATTTGTACAAGTATTAACTTCCGACCAGCCTTTTGTACCGAAATATTTTGGCCATGATGTAAACCTGAACAAAAAAGGAGCACCGGCTCTAGAAGAAACCATTAAAATGGTTCCTCGTTTGGCCGCTGGCTCAACTTTAGAAAAAGGAGTATTAATTATAGATACTCGTCCCGAAAAAGTGTTCAAAAATTGCCATTTAAATGGTGCCATCAATTTACAGGACGGCGGTAAATTTGAAACCTGGCTGGGTTCTATCGTAGCACCTGGCGAAGCTTTTTATTTAATTGGCGAAACAGAAACTGTTTTGGAGGAATTAATTCGCAAGGCAGCCAAAATTGGTTACGAAACACAAATTAAAGGCATAGTTTTAACTTCGGCAGATGCCGAAAACAAGAGCCCGGTTTTTGATTTAGAACAATTTAAATCTAATCAAGACGATTATACTTTGGTTGATATTCGTAATACCAGCGAAATTAATGCAGGTAAAATATTCGAAAAAGCCATACCGATTCCATTGCCCGAATTGAGAGAGCGGGTGTCGGAAATACCCACCGATAAACCCATTGTGGTGCATTGTGCGGCAGGCTATCGTTCGGCAGCCGGTTCCAGTATTATTGCCCAATCCATCAAAAATGTACCGGTTTTGGATATGAGCGATAATATTACGCTTTTTATGAACTAATGGATCAAAGAAGTTGGGTGACTACCGCCGATGGTTCACAAACGCTCTATCATCCGGAAATAGGGGAACATTACCATTCTAAGCATGGTGCTTTGCAGGAGAGTAAACACGTGTTTCTAAAATCAGGTTTAGAATTTTTTCTGGCAATTCATCCCGCGAAAGCGGCTGCTGTTTTAGAAGTGGGATTTGGAACCGGACTAAATTTCTTACTTAGTGCAGATTATTGCCATCAACATCAAATTCAACTCAATTATACCGGAATTGAGGCTTATCCTTTATCCCCTGATTTAATTTCGAAAACCGCTTATCAGGAATACGTTTCTTCAGCAATCTGGACGGCCTTTATCGAAAATTATCCGGCTGCTCTACAAAATCCGGTGCAGATCAATCCGCTTTGCGATTTAAGCATTGACCAATCTCTTTTGCAGGATTTTAAAACCAGCCAGCTTTTTGATGTGATTTATTTTGATGCTTTTGCAGCCATTCATCAGCCTGAAATGTGGACGACCGAAGCCCTCGAAAAAGTTTGTAGATATCTTAAACCGGGCGGCGTTTTTGTGACATATGCCATAACCGGCAACCTGAAAAGAAGCATGAAATCTTTAGGTTTTACTATCGAAAAAGCGCCCGGAGCGCCCGGGAAAAGAGAAATGCTGAGGGCAGTTAAATTGTAATTCTGATTAGTTCATAATATTTCGATTATTGTTTCGTTATAATGAAACAATAGGTATATTTATGATCAAACTTATTCTGGAATGACTAAGCTTTTTGAGGTGATCTTTTTAGATCAGGCTTTTGCTTTTTTAAGCAAGTTGGACAAAAAGCATTATGAAAAGATTCTATATCATATCCGCAAGTCTCAGTTGGGACATGATCCTGAACTTTTTAAAAAACTAAACGGAGAGATTTGGGAATTCAGGACTTTATATCAAGGATTGCAGTATAGATTATTAGCCTTTTGGGATAAAAACAATACGGAATCTACCCTGGTTATTTCTACACATGGTTTTATAAAAAAGCAAAGCAAGGTGCCCGATAATGAGATTCGAAAAGCTGAGCAATTACGTATGAAGTATTTCCAAGAAAAAATTAAAATAAGCAAAAAATGAAAACATACACGCTAGATCAGGTTCAGGATAAATTGATTGGAAAAATTGGAACGCCCGGAAGAGATCGTTTTGAGTATGAATTACAAATGGATTTAATTGGCGATGCCATAAAGCAGGCACGCAAAGAACGTCATCTTACCCAGCAAGAATTAGGAAAATTGATAGGTGTTCAGCGAGCTCAGATATCAAGATTAGAAAGTAATGCAAGTAATGCAACTGTTGATACACTGATAAGGGTTTTTACTGCCTTAAAAGCAAAAGTGAAATTACAGGTAGAATTACCTAATCTTAGGGTAAGTGTAGAACAATAAAATTTTACCTTCTCACCGAATTAAACTGCGTAAAACCCACTAATTCATCCCAGC
Organism: uncultured Sphingobacterium sp.; assembly: GCA_964516035.1. Classification (GTDB taxonomy): domain Bacteria; phylum Bacteroidota; class Bacteroidia; order Sphingobacteriales; family Sphingobacteriaceae; genus JAIPAN01. Next base: position 65,132 of record CAZFAE010000005.1, on the reverse strand, counting down.
GGGCGCCGGGTTTTCGATAATAAACCAGAATTTGGTAATTATTTTCGGTTTCAAAATGCGAACCTTCAAAACGGCTTAAATCTTTTTCGCCTGCCGCATTTACCCAAACATATTGGTAATCGTAAACGCCTTGTTTTACAAATGCTGAACCATGAAACCTTCGGCCTGATTCCAGATAGGTCATTTTATTTTCTTCTTTCAACTGATAGTCGTTAAAAGCGCCAATGATATAGGCATCTCCGGCTTCCTGTGGTCGGCTGGTATTTAAACGAAACTGAACCGTGGCATAATCGGCATCGGTGCGGTCGTTTCGGCCTTCCTGATTGCGAATAAAGAACGCACCATTCTCATCAAAACTGAAAGAATGAGCATCGAACTGGTACGAGGGTTCGTTGAGTAAATAAACCGTATTGCTGGTATCGCGGCTAATGGAAGAAATCCGTTCTGATTGAAAGCGTAAACTCCGGATATCAAACCGCCGGAATTCGTTACCGCCTTTAAAATCCAGGGTTCTGAAATCGTTGTAAATGAGTTGGTTAGCACGTATAAAAGAAGGTCTTTCTATGCTTTGTATTTGGTCTTCACGGCCGTTTTGAAAAACTACGGTTTTAATATCCAGGTACGGATTTTGAATGCTTAATGAGCCGGTATTGATGGTAAAATTAATTTTCTGGTTTTCATCGCGTAAAGCGATTTCATTAGAACGAACCATTTCTGCACCAATATTTACTACCGGACTGAGTACGTAAAATTTGCGGGTGAGTAGCAGTTTGCGCTGGTCGGCATCTTCGTAAACTTTAAGCAGGTAATTGCCCGCTAATTTGGGCTTAATACTCAAATTAGGGATGATGACTTCGTAATGGGTGAATTTTTGAAGAGTATTGAATGAAGAACGATAATCGTTGATGCGTTCTTCGGGAAAACTTTCCAGAAAATCAATGGGAGAGAGGCGGCTGCTGTTCCAGTTGGCATCGCAATGCTCTACCGAATAATAAATATTGCGAATTCCGGGTCTTAAATCATCAAAACCCAGGAGCAATTCTTCGCCACTGCCTAATGTGTAAACCGGAAAAGAAGCTTCTTTTTTACGGTTGTATAATTCTACCGTTCTAATTTCTGGCAAATAGTTATAATTGGCATAACGCAGCATCTGGTCTGGCGCTTTGTTTAGCTTAACGCTCTGCTTTTTTTGTGCCAGGCACGATTGGCTGATGAATAAAGCCAGGCAAAAAAAGCTGAATCTTTCAATTAAGATTCGAGTTCCATGATTTTTTCTGCCAGTTCTTCCCATTGGTTTTGCGTTTGGCTCAATGCTGCCTTTTGCTTCTGATAACGACTATTGGCCTCAGAAAGTTTAGCCGCATCTGAATAAATTTCCGGATTGGCCAATTCTTCTTCTATGTTTTTTACTTCAGTTTCTAATCTGGCGACATCGGTTTCTAGCTGAGTTAATTGCTGATTCAGCTTTTTAAGCTCTTTTGCTTCGTCGTGACTAACGGGAGCGGCTGGTTTCTTTTCTTCTTTTTTAGGCGCCGCTTCTACCGGTTTAGGCACATACACTCTTTTGGAGTTCCATTCTTCATATTCGGCATAAGTTCCCGGATATTCTTTGATTTCCTGGTCTTCGATAAACCAAATTTTGTTGGCTACGTTATCCAATAAATATCTATCGTGGGAAACCACAATAAAAGTACCTTCAAATTGCAATAAGGCCTGAATTAAAATATTTACCGATTGAATGTCCAGGTGATTGGTAGGCTCATCCAGAATCAGGAAGTTGGCATCGGCGGTTAAGGCTTTGGCCAGTGCAACCCTCGATTTTTCTCCTCCGGATAATACCCTGATTTTCTTAAAGGCATCGTCTCCGGTAAACAAAAAACATCCTAAAATAGAACGCAATTCGGTTTCGGTATGTTTTGGGGCGAAAGCTTTAAGTTCTTCTAAAATGGCATTTTCTAAATGTAAAGCTTCCAGCTGATGCTGTGCAAAGAAAGTTTGCGTAACGTTATGCCCGGTTTCAAAAGTACCCTCGTATTGTTTATCGGCGCCGGCAATAAGGCGTAAAACAGTTGATTTACCACGTCCGTTGGCACCAATTAGGGCAATTTTATCGCCTTTTTCAATGGTTCCGGTAGCGTTTTTAATAATCGGTACACCCGGATAAGCTTTGGTGGCGTCTTCAATGCGCACCACATGACGGCCTGATTGCTTGCTGAATTTGAAGCTGAAGTTTACCGATGGATTGTCATCATCCACATCATCCACACGCTCTAATTTATCCAAAGCTTTAATTCGCGATTGCGCCATTTTGGCTTTACTTGCCTTGGCACGGAAACGTTCAATCAGTTTTTCTTCCTGCTTAATTTTAGCCTGCTGGTTTTTAAATTGTCCGCTCTGAATTTCTTCACGCAGGGCTTTTTCTTCAACATAATACGTGTAATTACCGGCATAAGGCGTTAGTTTTCCTTTGCGTGATTCTACAATTTTCTTCACTACTTTATCCAGAAAATACCTATCGTGAGAAACGATAACCACGGCACCTTCAAAAGCCTGTAAATAGCCCTCAAGCCATTTAATAGAAGGTAAATCCAAGTGGTTGGTAGGCTCATCGAGCAATAAAATATCCGGAGATTGCAAGAGGATTTTTGCCAGAATAGCCCGCATACGCCATCCTCCAGAAAATTCCGAAAGGTTACGGCGAGTATCGGCATCAGAAAAGCCTAAGCCCGCTAAAATTTCGTGGGCACGGTATTCAATGCTATACCCATCTAAAGCTTCAAATTCGTGTTGTTTATCGCTTAATTTATGTAAAAGGTCTTCCGAATAATCGGTTTCTAATTTTTTGAGTAAGTTTTCAATTTCATCATGCAGTTGGTTCTGGCGCCCGAAAGCTTCCATGGCCACATGCAAAATGGTATTATCTACCTGCGACGAAAGTAAATCTTGGTTAAGGTAACCCATTTTAAGGTCCTTTGCCATAGAAATAGTGCCGCTGGTTGGCGAATAATCGCCTACTATGATTTTTAAAAGGGTAGTTTTTCCGGTTCCATTTGCCCCAATTAGGCCAATTTTCTCTCCCGGTTTAATATGCCAATTGGCTTCGTCATATAATGCCCTTGCACCTATCTCGAACGTTAAATCGTTTATTGCTATCATGAAGCGGCAAAGGTACAAAAAAAGCGCTCAAATTAGCTTGTTATCGGGCTTTATGCTTTCGTTTTAATGCCTTATTTATTTTCCAGCTTAGGTAAGCCGTTCCCGATCCAATAATAGCGCCTGCCAAAACATCGCTGGGGTAGTGTACACCCAAATCCATTCGGGTGTATCCAACACTTGCTGCGTAGGCGTAGGAGGGAATAATGATATACCACTTTGGGAAATTAAGGCTGAGTGAAGTGGCTGTAGAAAATGCGGATGATGTATGCCCGGATGGAAAAGAATAAGAGCCGGCATTACTTTTTTTATAGATTAAATCTGGGTAAGTTTCAAAAGGTCGCTTTCTCTTAACTATATTCTTTAAGGTACTTGTAATGATTACGTTGGCAATAAAAGATGCCCCTGTAACTATACCCTTATTCTTTAACTCACTATTCTTTAGAAGGTATCCGCCAAGTATCAAACCCGCCGGAATGCTGGCATCTATGATAAAAGCATGGTCTGAAACAAATTTTAGACCATTGTCGGGGTCGTTTTCGGATGGACTGTTGATACTCTTGAGGATCTGAATATCCCAGTTTTGCGCATGGACACTAGGTAGAGAGCTGAAAAAGAACAGTATTGCTGATAGAAGCAAAAGCTTATTCCGGAATAGAGGGCTTGATAGTGAGAACATAATTAGTTTAATGTACAATTTTATAGTGTTAAAACGATTAATTATTGTGCTTAGTCTGTATGATTATTAGCTAAAACCGCTACTTTTACTACATGTATTCCCTAATCAAATCCATTTTATTTCAGTTCAATCCCGAAAAAATACACCATACCGTTACCGGAATGCTGAAAGGGCTTTTCCGAATCGGTTTAATTAGAAATCTGACCCAAAAAGCGTTTCGGGTAGAAAATCCGGCGCTGGAGCGGGAAGTTTTTGGTTTGAAATTCAAAAACCCGGTGGGCTTGGCTGCAGGCTTTGATAAAAATGCACAATATATAGAAGAATTTGCCGCTTTAGGCTTTGGGTTTATTGAAATTGGCACTGTTACGCCTTTGCCGCAGCCTGGTAATGAAAAACCCAGAATGTTTCGCCTTCCGGCGGATGAAGCATTGATTAACCGGATGGGTTTCAACAACCAGGGAGTGGATGTGGTAGCCAACCGTTTGAAATCGCTTAAACGCGATGGTGTAATTATTGGCGGTAATATTGGTAAGAATAAACAAACGCCAAATGAAGATGCGGTAAAAGATTATATCATTTGTTTCGACCGTTTATTTGAGGTGGTAGATTATTTTGTGGTAAACGTAAGTTCGCCCAATACGCCAGGTTTACGCCAATTACAGGAAAAAGAACCGCTAAAACATATTTTACAAACACTGCAAAGCCGTAATAATAAGAACGGAGTTTCTAAACCCATTTTGCTGAAAATTGCCCCCGATTTAAGCAACGATCAATTGGACGATATTGTAGAAATTGTGTTGGAAAGCGGTATTGCCGGAGTAATTGCTACCAATACCACACTTAGCCGTGAAAATTTATTATCCGGCGAAAGTTTGAAACAACAAGCCGGAGGTTTAAGCGGCAAGCCTTTAAGCAAACGTTCAACAGAAGTAATTGCCTATTTATCTCAAAAATCTAAAGGGTCTTTCCCGATTATTGGGGTGGGAGGTATTCATACGCCAGAAGATGCGTTGGAGAAATTGAATGCCGGCGCCAGTTTAATTCAATTGTACACGGGTTTTATTTATGAAGGCCCGGGATTGGTAAAGGCTATTAATAAGAGACTGCTAAATAATATATAATAATATAGCCCACGATTTAAATCGTGGGCTATATTTAGCCACAAAAAAGCAGCCCATGAAATATTCCAGGGCTGCTTTTTTTAATATATAATTAAGATTTTAGAGGCTTTAAAATCTCCTCAATCTATCAATTGCCTTATTTAGCTTTAGCAGAAAGCTGGTCTAAAATAGCATTATTTTTAGATACCTGGCTTGTTGCTTTTTGTGCAGAACGGCTACCCAATTCGATGTTATGAGCCAATTTTAAGAACTGAACTTCTAAACGAGAAACAGTTTTGTTTCTTCTGTCTTTTCTTTTTAAACGAGTTACTCCCATTGTATTTGTTTTTAAGTTTTTTATTGAGGTCGGAAGCGGATTCGAACCGCTGTAGCAGCTTTTGCAGAGCTGAGCCTAGCCACTCGGCCATCCGACCCTTCCTTCAAAGGACTGCAAAAATAGTAAATAATTATTTTTTATTGTAATAAACCCGCAGCTTTTATTCAAAGCTGTGCTAATAAAATCTTTGTGCTGAGTTTAATCAAGCGAAAAATTCATTAAATTTAAACTATCATGACTATTAAAGAGTTAAATAGATCAAAAACCCCAATTGTTAAAATCAACAAAACATTGGATAAACTTGCTGAGAAGGTTTTGTTTCCAGATAAACTAGCGGAAGCGAACCAAATTCTCAAATCGGCTACTTTACCCAAAGCTAAATCTGTAGAAACAGGTTCTTGATCTGAATATATCTCTAAAACTCTTCTGTTATTATTAGGTTTTGAATTTTTACTTGCTTCAAAAAATCAATCCATTATTTAACCTGCTTTATCTAGCTTATTAGCCCGCCCAATGTTACCTTTGCGGCTATGAATTATGCCTCGGTAGAAAGTTTGACGAAGTCTTTTGGAATTCGTACCCTGTTTAAAAATATCACTATTAATATTGATGAAGGCGATAAAATTGCATTAGTAGCCCGTAACGGAAGCGGTAAAAGTACGCTGATGAAAATTTTAGCCGGTTTGGATACTGCCGATAGCGGTACCGTTTGGGTGCATAAAGACATTAAAACCGTGATGCTACAGCAGGATAATGATTTTGATGGCACTAAATCTATTTGGGATAATGTTTTGCGATTGGATAATCCGGTGGTAAAAGTGGTGAAAGAATACGAACAATTTCTGGAAGAAGGCTCTGAAGACCACGACCATTTGGCGCAACTAATGGGTGATTTGGATGAGCTAAATGCCTGGAATTTTGAAAGTGATATGAAGCAGATTTTAGGAAAACTAAACCTGCATCACCTCAATGAACCAGTGGGTAATTTAAGCGGAGGCCAGAAGAAAAGAGTTGCTCTGGCACAGGCTTTAATTGAAGCGCAATTGCACGAAGGCAAATGTTTATTGATTTTAGATGAGCCTACCAACCATTTGGATGTGGGCATGATTGAGTGGCTGGAAGATTTTCTAAGTGCTCAAAAACTGACTTTATTGTTGGTTACCCATGATCGATATTTTCTGGATACAGTTTGTAATGAGATTGTGGAGATTGACGAGGAAAAGGTTTTTGTATACAAAGGCAATTACGATTATTTCTTGGAGCAGAAAAGCTTGCGTCAGGAAATGGAGCAAAGCGAACTCGAAAAAGATAAAAATACCTACCGCCGGGAATTGGAATGGATGCGCCGTCAGCCAAAAGCCAGAACCACCAAAAGTAAAAGCCGCCAGGATGCTTTTGTAGATGTAGAAGATCGCGTAAAGCAAAAGAAAGAAGTTTCTGAAGTTAGCCTGCAAATTAAAATGACCCGTTTGGGTGGCAAAATTCTGGAACTGGAGAACGTGTCTAAAAGCTATGGTGATTTAACCATCATGAAAGGCTTTGATTATGTGTTTAAAAAAGGCGAACGTATTGGTGTAGTCGGAAAAAACGGGGTTGGAAAGTCTACTTTTCTTAAAATTGCTTTACAACTCGAAAAGCCAGATAGTGGCAAAATTGATAAGGGAGAAACCATTGTTTTTGGAAATTTTGGTCAGGATGGATTGGCTTATGAAGAAGATGTACGTGCCATTGAATATGTAAAAACCATGGGCGAATATTTTCCATTAGCCGATGGTACCAAAATTGGCGCCAGCCAGTTTATGGAAAAATTTGGGTTTAATGCCCAACAGCAGTACACGCCTTTGAGTAAATTGAGTGGCGGCGAAAAAAGAAGATTACAGTTGTTAAGTGTATTGTTTCGCAACCCAAATTTCCTGGTGTTGGATGAGCCTACCAACGATTTGGATTTGCAAACCCTGCGTACGCTAGAAGAGTTTTTATTGGAATATCCGGGCTGTATTTTAATTGTAAGTCACGATCGTTATTTTATGGATAGGATGGTGGATCACCTGTTTGCCTTTGAAGGCGATGGCGTAATTCGCGATTATCCGGGTAATTATTCTCAATACCGTGAAGCGATAGCCAAAGGCTTAAAAGATGATACCAAACAACCTGCTTTAAATAATAACCAGTTGATGGTAGATAAAAGTGAGCCTAAAATTGCTCCTGTAAAGGAAAAAACACAGCTTAGTTTTAAAGAAAAAAGAGAATTTGAAGAACTGGAGAAAGATGTGGTGGCTTTAAATGCCGAAAAAGCTGATTTGGAAACCAAAATGAATGCAGGAAGCCTGGCTTATGATGAATTGCAAAAACTAGCCGACCGGGTAAGCCAGATTATAGCTTCGCTCGACGAAAAAGAAATGCGTTGGCTGGAACTGAGTGAGCGGGCAAATTAGCGCCGGATAGCCGCACAAAAAATGCCGGCACTTACGGCTACGTTTAACGATTCTGCTTTGCCAAAATTAGGAATGGTGATTTGTTGCGTCGCCATTTTTAAAATTTCTTCGCGAATGCCGTTTCCTTCATTTCCTAAAATTATGAGACCTTCGGCTTTAAAATCGGTTTCATAAATAGATTTTCCATCTAAAGCAGCGGCAAATACGGGAACAGCAGCATTTTTTATAAAAGGAATCAAATCGGTATAAATAATCTCGATTCTGGATAAAGAGCCCATGCTGGCCTGCACCACTTTGGGATTATAGACTTCTACCGTATCTAAAGAACAGATTACCTGTTTAATGCCAAACCAATCGGCAGTACGAATAATGGTGCCCATGTTCCCCGGGTCCTGTATCCCATCGAGCACTAAAGTAAAAACGCCTTTCAAACTTTTTGGCTCTGTAAGCTGTTTCTTCGGAATATGAACAAGGGCTAAAATATCCTGTGGAGTGTTTAAAGCACTTATTTTAGTTAATTCTTCGGGTTTAACTGCTACCTGCTTTATATTATGGGAGATTTTGCCCAAATTTGGAAGAATAGGCAGAGTATAGTAAACAGAGTGGACCTGGTATTCAGAATGGATAAATTCTTGAATAGATTTCAGCCCTTCAACCAGAAAAAGACCCATTTCTTTTCGCTGTTTTTTTTGATGTAAAGATTTTATAAAACTGATCTCAGATTTTGAAAGCATATTATAACAGTCGGAATTACCTTTTTGCAATAATACTGCTTTTCACGCTGATTTTTTCTGCCAGTTGTTCATCTACACGATTTTTACCCAAAGAACAGTCGATGGTTACCAAAGTGAAACTGGAAAATATCGATCAGCGTTTTAAAGAACAGGCTTTGAACTATGTTCAGAGTGATTTGCAGCCCCCATCTTGGTTAAACCTCCGATTATACAATTTAGTGAACACCAAACGCGGTAAATACCGAACAGATCGGATTAGGAAATTAGGGCAGGGTCCGGCCCTTTTAGACAGTTCGCTGGTAGAGATTTCCAGAACCCAAATACAGAAATTTTTATACAGTAAAGGTTTTTTTAAAGCAAAAGTGTTCAGCGATATTAAGATTAAAAATCGCAAAGCCAAAGTAACGTTTACTGCAGAACAAGGGCCTGAATTCCAGGTCCGGAATATAGATTATCAAATTTTAGATACGGCGGTGGCCCAACTTTATTTGAACAATAAATCTTCATTTACTAAGCTTCATACGGGTAGCCGCTATGATGCCGATTCGCTCAATCATGAACGTGAACAGGTTTATCAGTTGCTGAAAAAAAATGGATATTATGAGTACTTGCGGCAATATGTTCGATTTGAAGTAGATACAACATTAAACAATAGCAAAGCGGATTTAAAAATGTTTATTACCAATCCGGCCAACAAGGATAGTCATCCGGTATATACCATTAACAATAGTTTTCTAACCATTAGAAATAGTGCCGGACGTTTAACCGGTGCCAATAAGGATACTTTAGTAGCTGATAGCCAATATTATTTAAAAGACTACTCCGGAAGATTCAAAATTAAACCCTTGAGCCGGTATATGTTTATTAAAAAGGGAGATCGCTACAATTTAGAGTCTGAAAACATTACTTACGACCGTTTGTACGATTTAAATGTGTTTAAAAACATTAAAATCAGTTATGAAAAGGAAAATGATACTTCTAAGGTATTAAATGCGATATACGACTTTACACCGCTCAAAAAAATGAGTAATCGTATTGAAGGAGAATATACCTTCAACTCGTCGAGAAACGGATTTAATATTGGTAATACCTATACTAACCGTAATTTATTTGGCGGGGCAGAACTTCTTAACGTTAAAGTGAGATATGGCGTGCTTTTTGATGCAAAAAATGTAAGTTCCTTGGCCGACCGGGCTTTTAATCGTGATTTTGAGATAGGGGCCAGTCTTGTTTTTCCAAGAGTTTTACTTCCTTTCAAGAATTCTATTTCAGGCAGAAATGGCTTGCCTCACACCACCATTTCATCCAGTTTTCAATTGTTCAATCAGAAAAATGCTTTTGAAAACCGTTCTTATATTAATTCATTTGCCTACGATTGGATGGAAACACGCTTTAAAAAGCACAGCTTTACGCCCTTTAGTTTAGAATATCGAAATGGACAGCTGGACCCCGTTTTTAAGCAAAATTTAATAGATAAAGGATTTGAGCTTTATGTGAGAACCAACGACAGACAATTTGTTAATTTTGGTAGTCAGTACGCTTTTACCTATAATAATATTCGCCTAAATACGTACGATAACTTTTTCTATTTAAGAACTTCTGCTGATTTAAGTGGTAATACACTAGGTTTATTAAGTAAAGCGCTGAACTTGAGGATAGACAATAATGGCGACCAGACCATATTTGGTTTAGCCTATCTGCAGTATGTTAAAGCCGAATTTGATTTTAGGTGGTACCGGTATTTAGGAGGTGAGCGCCAATTGGTACTCAGAATTAATCCGGGGATTGGGGTGCCTTACGGAAACAGTGAATCTTTGCCTATAGAAAAGAATTTTTTTGCCGGTGGTACCAACGGCATTCGTGCCTGGCAGGCCAGGGCCTTAGGTCCTGGAAATTACAATCGGGCAGATATAGACCCCGAAATTCGTAAGAATTTGAGAAATTTGGATCAATTGGGAGAGATAAAATTAGAAACCAATCTGGAATACCGTTTTAAATTGCTTAATAATTTTTTAGGCGCTAAAATTAAAGGAGCCACATTTATTGATGCTGGTAATGTTTGGCGTATAAAACCTTTTGCCGAGAATCCAGGTGGAGAATTTAAATCGGCGCAATTTTTTAAACAATTGGCCGTGGGTGCCGGGCTAGGTATCAGGTTAGATATGGATTATTTCATTTTTAGATTGGATGCGGCCGTTAAAATAAAAGATCCTCAGTTTAGCGGTTCAGACCAATGGGTAATCAAAAATATGTTTAATAAAGAGTTTAAAACTAATTTTGCCACCACCCATTTCCCAGATGTATATCGTTTTGTACAATATAACTTCGGTATCGGATTACCATTTTAAAATCTTTAAATTAATTAGTCGAAAGCACGTTTATTATAGATTAAGAAGCCGGCATGAAACATCATCCCGATAGGTTTCTGTTCATCATCATAGCGGTTTAAACTTAAGCTGATGGGGCCAACCGGACTCTGGTAAACCAAACCTGCAGTAGCTGCAAATCGGGTTTTAGGCATTTTGTCGCTAAATTTAACTCCTTGTAGTCCGTTGGGTTCAAAACCCCGATAGGCCTGAAAAATATAAGCTTCCATCCTTAAATCGATATTTTTTCTCAGGGTAATGATGTTTTTTAATCCCAGAGCTGCATAGGTGTTAGCCCTGAAATTTTGAAGAAAAATAGATTTAGAATCCTGTAAAGGATAAAATGCAGAAGCACTTAGCAGAGTAGAGCGATAGGTGCTGAACAGCGGTTTATTGCTCAAAACCGATTCAAAACTATACCCTAAAGTATAGTATTTGCTGCTAATTGGGTAGTGCTCTACATCCATTTTAAGTTTAAGCCATCGGTGCGTTTTAGTATTCGATTTGATATCCACGTAACCGGGTTCATTACGCAATACATTGCCCGGTTCATATTTCTCTTCTCCGTTATAATAAGCCAATTTCAGATGTAAGGCAATACCCTTGGTGGCATATTGCTTTTTGTTTAAAGTGTAATTGTGTAATCCGATTGAAGTTATTAAACCGGTAAAACGGCTATCATCAAAAATATCTCCAGATACATACAAGTTGTTAGGGCTAAAGCGGTCGGTAAAATTAATCAGGCCACCCAGAAACTCAATTTTGCCGTTTTTGCCATAAGGGGTACCTAATTTCAGAGCCCAAATCCGGTCCGATTGGTCAACAAAAGTAGGTTTTACCTTATCTACCACAATTCTGCTGGTGCTAAAATAGTTCCAGTGGTTATACGTAAACTCACCTTCTAAATAAAGTGGCATTTCGGTAGGAAAATCCATTCGGGCAGTAGTTTGTGCAGATTCATAAAACCTGCCCGAATAAAAATTAGCACTAAAAGTGTACGAATACTTGTCCAGTAAACTGTATTGCAATCCCAAATAAGCATTGCTGATAGGTCTGGTTGAAACACTTCCTCCAAAATCAATGCGGAAATTTTTCTGTGGTTTTACCTGAATTTCAAAATGATGCAGACCTTTTTGTGCTTCGTAATTAATTCTGGGGTAAACCGTTTCAAAATTATCGTCGGCAACCAATTTGTAAAATCCGTTTTTAACACTCAGCAAATCTAAAGTTTTACCATCCGGACGGAATACCTTCTGAATATAGTTTTTCTGTTGGGTATTTACGCCGCTAATCTGGACCTCGTTAAATATCAGATTTTCGTTTTTAGAATTAAAAGCTGCCCTTTTAAGCCTCAATTCGCTGGCATCGCTGCGCCGCTTAATTTCGGCCAGTATTTTAGGCATTTGTGCCATCGTTGCCTCATATCCCGATTGGATAATTTGTTGAACGAGGCTAAAATCGGTTGCCGAATAATTGGTAATATCAGGCTCAATATAGGTGCCATTTGCTCCAACAGTGCTGGTATCTGAATTAGAGAGAAACATATACATCAAGAAACGGTTCACCACTCTTTCTTCATTCTCTTTAGGATATTCGTTATACGATTTAGATGAAACGTTTACCCCAATTACATAATCGGGATTGAAATCTGATTTTAATACATCAACCGGGAAATTATTATAAATACCGCCATCAAAAACATATTTATCATTTACTTTAACCGGGCGATAAACCAATGGAACGGCCATGCTTCCACGAATGGCTTCCACTAAACTGCCGCTTTTTACCGGAATCATTTTTTTGGCAAAAATATCGGCCACAATACAGCGATAGGGTATAAATAAGCTGTCGAAGTCATTCTTAGCAGTAGCCGAGGCCTGTGCCAGTAATTGCAGCAGCGCAAAGTTTAGGGGGATATCATTAATCAGATTGGTTCTGATACTGGCATTAAAACTGGTATCTATTTCCAGTTTAGCATTGATAAAACCCGGATTTTCTGGTTTTTTACGAAAATAATAGCGGTATTGTGTATCAAAGCGGCCGTTTACCCATTTCTGGAAATCATCGCTTAAAGCGATGTATTCTATTTCTGAAGGATTGTATCCTGCTGCGTACAATCCGCCAATGATCCCTCCCATAGAAGTACCAACCACATAATCAATGGGGATGTTATTTTCTTCCAGGGCTTTAAGTACACCAATATGTGCCAGTCCTTTGGCGCCGCCGCCGCTAAAAACCAGGCCTACTTTTTGGGCCCGAAGTTTGGGAGCAAGTAACAGGATTAAACATAAAATGGGAAGGTATCTTTTCATGGTGATTATTCCCTAATTTAACGTATTTAAACTAAAAATAATTGTTTAAACATTTGAAATGTTCATTTTTTAAAAATCTATTTCTTTGATTTTTGCGATAACAAAATCAATCTCCGCTTCGGTATTCATTTTACTAAACGAAAATCTTACGGCCGGCCGTTTAGCATCGGAACCAATACCATTTAAAACATGAGAACCAATATTACTGCCCGAACTGCAGGCGCTGCCGCCAGAAGCAGAAATGCCGGCAATATCCAAGTTGAATAACAGCATTTCGGCCATATCCATCTCCGGAAAGGAAACATTTAATACGGTATATAAACTCTTATCAGGATCAATTTCGCCATTAAA
>CAZFAE010000005.1:39841-51565 GCA_964516035.1 uncultured Sphingobacterium sp. | reverse complement strand
AAAATGAACTTTAAGCTGGCTCAAATCATGCTGATAATGCCCCATGGTTTGCACCGTATCTGAATGAAAAAGAGCATTATATTGTTCGCACAGTTCGCCCACTTGCTGAATATTGGTTAAGGTGCCAATTTCATTATTAGCATGCATGAGCGAAACAAAACTTCGCTCATTGTTTTTTAGCAGTTCTTCTAAATGATTTAAATCGATATTTCCTTTGGCATCTACCTGTACAAAACTCAATTTAATTACTCCTTGAGCAGCCAGCGCCTCTAAAGTGTGCACCACAGCATGGTGTTCTATTTTTGAGGTGATGGCATGCGTAATGCCGTGGTCTATAATGCCGCAGCGAATGGCGGTATTATCGGCCTCGGTGCCGCCAGAAGTGAAAAATATCTCTGCCGGTGAAGTTTTCAATAAACCTGCAACCGTTTTTCTGGCTTTTTCAATAATTGAACGCACTTCGCGGCCATGGGCATGAATAGAGGATGGATTGCCAAACTGCTCATCCATTACCTGGTACATTTCCTTTAATACCTCTTTATCTATTGGGGTTGTGGCAGCATTATCTAAATATACACGCATAAAAAGGCTTAGTTAAGGTTAGCGATGGCTTTAATATCAGCAATGATTTGATGAGCCAATTGGTCGGCTTCGGCAGCTGTACTGCTCTCTGAATAAATACGGATAATGGGTTCTGTATTTGATTTGCGCAGGTGAACCCATTGCTTATCAAATTCAATTTTTAAGCCATCAATAGTACTGTTGGGCTGAGTTTTGTATTTTTCTTGTACTCCGGCCAATATACCGTCAATATCTAAATCGGGTGTTAAATCTATTTTATTTTTGGAGATGAAATAGCTTGGATAAGATTGGCGTAAAGCCAGAATATCTTTGCCCGATTTGGCTAAATGGGTTAAAAATAAACCGATACCCACCAAGGCATCACGGCCATAATGAGATTGGGGATAAATAATCCCGCCATTGCCTTCGCCGCCAATAACGGCCCGGCTTTGTTTCATTAAATTAACCACATTTACTTCTCCAACGGCAGAGGCATAATACTTATTGCCACTTTGTTCGGTTACATCTCTTAGCGCCCGGGTAGAGGATAGGTTAGATACCGTATTTCCTGGCGTATGTTTTAAAATATAATCGGCTACCGCCACTAAAGTGTATTCTTCGCCAAACATAGAGCCATCCTGGCAAACAAAACAAAGCCGGTCTACATCGGGGTCGACGGCAATGCCCAAATCGGCGTTTTGTTTAATCACTTCGCCCGAAAGGGCTGTTAAATTTTCGGGCAGCGGCTCCGGATTATGCGGAAAATGACCATCTGGTTCACCAAAAATAGAATGAACGGTGCTTACACCTAAAGCTTTTAATAAAGCGGGTACAAAAATACCGCCACTAGAATTTACACTATCAACCACCACTTTGAAATTAGCGGCTTTAATGGCTGCTACATCTACCAGTTTTAAATTTAAAACATGGTCTATGTGTTTCTGTAGGTAAGAATCGTCGGTTTTAACTTCACCCAATTCATCCACTTCACAAAAATCAAAATGTCCGGCTTCGGCCAAGGCTAAAACTTCCTGCCCATCGGTATCGCTAATAAATTCGCCATCGGCATTCAATAATTTAAGGGCATTCCATTGTTTGGGGTTATGGCTTGCGGTTAAAATAATGCCACCGCCGGCTTGTTCCATCGGAACGGCCAGCTCAACGGTTGGCGTGGTAGAAAGACCTAAGTCTATTACATCAATACCCAATCCCTGCAAAGTACCAATCACCAGGTTACGCACCATGGGGCCAGAAATACGGGCATCGCGGCCAACTACTATCTTGCGGTTATTGGTTTGATTGATTACCCATTGCCCGTAGGCAGCGGTAAATTTAACGATATCTAATGGGGTTAAACTATCGCCGGGCTTGCCGCCAATGGTTCCCCTAATTCCAGAAATTGATTTTATTAAGCTCACAGATTGGTTTTAAAAAGTATCAAAAATAATAATAATTAAGCTGAATTGTTGTGCTTAATTTGGTTTATGGCTCAAATTTAAAAGGCTATATTTGTGGGTATACTTGTAAATTACCCCATGCCCAGAAAGTGGTTCCAAAGTTGGTTTAATTCTCCTTATTATCATATTCTGTACCATCAGCGTAATGATGCTGAGGCCGAATTGTTTATCGATAATTTGTGCGCTTTCTTAAAACCTAAGCCCAATGCCCGTTTGTTTGATATTGCTTGCGGCCGGGGGCGCCATTCTATTTATTTAAATAAAAAAGGATATGCGGTTACCGGTATAGATTTATCGGAAGCCAACATCCGTTTTGCGAAAGATTTTGAGCACAATAATCTGCATTTTTATGTGCATGATATGCGCCATTTATTTTACATCAATTACTTTGATATTGCCTTAAACCTGTTTACCAGTTTCGGTTATTTTGAAACTGAAAAAGACCATTTGAAGGCCTTGAAAATGATGAATAAATCCTTGAAACCCGATGGCGTATTGGTGTTGGATTATTTTAATACTCAGAAAATAGTGAACCATTTATCGCATCAGGAAGAAAAAGATATTGATGGCATTGAGTTTCATATTACCAAGCAGGTTAAGGAAGGTAAAATTGTAAAAACCATTGCTTTTGAGCATCAGGGGAAAGATTATGGCTTTAAAGAAGAAGTTAAAGCTTTTAGCCTGTCCGATTTTGAGCGCATGTTTGCCCTATCGGGATTTGAGATTTTACATCGTTTTGGCGATCATCAATTGCATGAATTTGATGAATTACATTCTGACCGTTTAATTTTTATCTGTAAAAAATCGCATGCTTGACCAATTACTAGCGCTAGATCATCAGTTGTTTAAGGCCATTAATACAGGCTTATCTAATTCGTTTTTCGATTTTTTAATGCCCATCCTTCGAGATAAATATACCTGGGTGCCTTTGTATCTTTTCCTGATTTTTATTTGGGTGAAAAAATTTGGCAAAGCCGGATGGCTGATGGTAGTGTTTACCCTTTTGTGTTTTGGTATTTCTGATTATACCAGTGCTTCTATCATAAAGCCTGCAGTAGCCCGTTTAAGGCCCTGTAACGAATTGGAGTTTAAAGAACAAGTGAATATTATAGTGCGATGTGGCAGCGGATTTAGTTTCCCCTCGTCTCATGCGGCCAATCATTTTGCCTTGGCCTTGCTTTTTATCACCTTATTTTATAAAAAATGGAAATGGGTTTTACCTTTGGCGCTGTTATGGGCCGCTTCCATTGCTTTTGCCCAAGTTTATGTTGGCGTACATTTCCCGGTTGATGTGCTTAGCGGCGCCTTGCTGGGGTCTCTAATTGGTTACTTAATTGGGCTATTATTTTTGCGTATAAAACCTGAAGAAACATGGAAATCTGGAAAGTAATTTTATTGTTTGCCGCTGCTTTTTTAGGTGGATTGACCATTTTTTTATCCAAAAAAGCAAATACACAACGATTAAAGCTGATTTTATCTTTTAGCGGTGCGTATTTGTTTGCCATTACCATTTTACACCTCATTCCCGAAGTGTATCAGTCTGGTAAAGCCGAGATAGGCTTATTTGTTTTGGGTGGATTTTTGTTTCAGATTGTATTAGAACAGTTTTCGGAGGGAATAGAACATGGGCACATTCATGGCCATGCTCATGGGCAAATGGCTTTTCCTTTCGGGATCATGGCCAGTTTGTGTATTCACGCTTTTTTAGAAGGGATGCCTTTGGCAAAAGGCCCTCAAAATGAATTGGTTTTGGGTATAGCACTGCACCATATTCCGGCAGCTTTTGCCTTAGGGATGGTTTTATTACAGCATCAGGTAAATAAACGTTCTATTGTGGTTTTACTGGCTGTCTTTGCACTGATGTCTCCTTTGGGATATTATTTAAGCACCACATTAAATTCGGCTGCTGCGGGTAGCATTGAGGTTTATTTCGACCGTATTATGGCGGTGGTTATAGGTATGTTTTTACACATCTCTACTACCATTTTATTTGAATCGAGTGTAGACCACCGCTTTAATCTGAAAAAACTGGTTGCGGTTTTATCGGGAATAGGGGTAGCCGTTTTTGGTTTTTTAGGACAATAAATTAGCCTCTCATTTTATCGAGTAAATCGCTTAATAAGCCCGCTTCTTCCGGATTCAAATTTTCCTGTAAAATTTCATCCATATCCATTTCCTGGTCTAAGGTTTTCAATAATTCTAAGCCTTTTTGAGTAATTAGAATATCTACAGCCCTGCGGTCTTTCGCATTGGTTGAACGGCTTAAGAGCTCTTTTTTGTATAGTCGGTCTACAATTCTGGAAGCATCAGACATTTTATCCAGCATCCGTTCTCTGAGTAAGTTTACGGTTGCAGGTTTAGGGAATTGGCCTCTCAGAATACGTAAAACATTGTATTGCTGCAAGGTAATATCCGATTCATCTAAACGCTGTCTGAGCAAATTGGTCAGCCATCCATAGGTATAAAGTATATTTACCACAGACTTGTGGTAGTTACTGGTAAATTTACGGCTGGATATTTCTTCTTCTAGTTTCATAATATTCTGCAATTCTACTAATTATTTTAATTAAAAAGATAATTAAAGGTTAATTTTTTAATTTTTTAGCGCTAATATTTTTCTTCCACGGACAATGTTTGCATCCCATTTTACAGCAAAACCCTCTTTTGAGATGGTATTTTTCTGTAAATACCAGAAATCCTTTTTCATCAAAATAATAGTCTTCGGTTTCTGCAGACATTAGTTTAATGACTTTATAGGTATCTGATTCGCAAAATGGTTCTTCAAATGGGTTCCATTACCATGAACAGTCCAAATTTCACGAGGTTTTACTTCATTGATCATTTTTATGATGTCATCCCAATCAACATGGTCTGAGATAAATAATTGCATGTCGTTATTTGTTTGCAAATTTTTCCATCCCGATGCAAAAGCCCGACATACATTAGTCGCTCTGAAATAACTTTTAAATGTCATAGGCGGCACCATGTAAACGTAATTTTGGTCCGGAAATTTCATCAGCTTGCGGTTATAAGGTTCATATTTTCCTAATTGAACCCCAAATTTTTCGTGTAATTGACTAATAGGTAATATTTGATAGTGAACCAGAATTTGTCTTTGCGGGCAATAATCGTTAATCATGCGAATTAATCGTTGGGCTTTGCCGAGCGAATAGGTACCCAATAAAATATTTTGCTGGGTTGCATTCAATTTCTGTATTTCGCTTACCGGGTTGGGATGTTTTACTTTAGGGTCGGCAAAAGTGGTTTCGGTAATTAATACCTCGGCTTCTAAAAAACTAATAGGTATGCAAGTAGCATCTTCCTGCAATTTATAATCGCCGGTATATAAATAACGTACGCCTTTATATTCCATTAATATTTGTGCGGAACCTAAAATATGGCCAGCAGAATGAAAACTGATTTTTACGCCCGAAATTTCAAAGGTTTGTTCATAATTGAACAGATTGAATTTTTTCCCGGCCGCCTTTTTATACCTCAACTGCATAATGGCTTCGGTTTCTGGGGTACAGTAAACGATATGGTTATCGCGGCAGGCGTGGTCGCCGTGGGCATGTGAAATTACAGCCGTATTTACGGGCTGCTGCGGATCGAGGTAGAAATTACCAGTTGGGCAATACAATCCTTGTTCTGTACGAATAATGAAATCGGCTAATATCATGTTATGCATTTTCGCCTTTTAAGAATTGTTGGTGTAATTCCAGTATTTGAGGGATAAGTAATTGCTGCTCATCGTTCTGTAAAAGGTAATCTGCTAATAGTGTTTTTTGTTGGTCTGTCATTTGTTTGGCCATTCTGGCAAGTATTTCTTCAGTCTTTGAACCATCCCGTTTCCTGATACGGGCTATTTTTAAGTCTTCTGGCGCAACTACCAATACATTGATATCGCAAAGCTGGTAAGAGCCACTTTCAAATAATAAAGCTGCCTCTTTAACCACGTATGGGCTTTTTTGTTTGACTACCCATTCATCAAAAGCTTTAAAAACTGCCGGATGCACAATTTGATTTAGTTTTTCTAGTTGCTGTGTGCTGTTAAAAACCAAATTTCCTATGTATGCCCGGTTTAATGAACCATCGGGATGGTAGGTTTCTTTGCCAAAGGTTTCAATTAATGCTGCCCTAACTTCCATGTTTTGTATCATGATTGTTTTGGCTACTGCATCGGCATAAAAAACCGGTATGCCCAACAGTTCAAACACTTTGCAAACAGTAGTTTTACCGCTGCCTATTCCGCCGGTTATTCCAATTTTAAGCATTAGGGATAGATGATGAAATCGATGTTTTGGGGTTCAATTTTTATGATTTTAATAAAACTTGGTAAGCGGCCAAATTTTATAGGAAGCTGGCTGATTTTTTTGGTTTGCCAGAGTTCCAGGTCTACAAATGCTTCAAAATCTTCTGGTTTTACCAGCGGATAATTGCTCAATGCCGTACTAAAAGTGATTTTTACCTGGCCCGGAAATATTTTCAATTTTTGCTGTTTGCTGTTATTTCTTATCTGAATATCGAGGTTCATAACCTTTTCGGTATAGCTGCTCACGGGCACTTTTACTAGTATTTGCTCTGGGTAAACCTGAATTTGTTTTCCTAAACTGTTTTTAAGATTGAGCCATTGCTTAAAATGAGTGTTTACTTCATTATTTCGCAGTATTTCTGTTTCTATGAATTGTATCTGATTCAAATCTGCTGCTTTACCGCTCAGGGTAACAAATGCCGGCGAGAGAACAATCGGCCCTGCTAGTCCATAAGCCGTTTCAAATTGTATTTGATGGAATAATTTTACCGGGACTCTTTTAGTGACTAAATCAGCTTGTTCAAAAAACAGGGTATCGGGCATTATATTGATAATTTTTTGATTACTGGCCAATTGCCGGTTGAGCTGAGGTAGTAGGGATTTGAGTTCGATAAAGGAATTTTGCTGTAGGTTTTTCTGGCTTATATTAAGCTTTTGAGTATTAGTTTTAATTTTATCAAATATGAGCTGCCATCCGCTTCCTTCTACTTTAGTAAAGACCGAGTCGGGCTGTAATGCACTAAATTGTTGATTTTGAGGAGCATCTGTCCACACAATAGCAAAGCGTAGGGGATAGGTATAACGATTGGAAAGTGAATAAAACAGCCATAAAAATACGGCCGCTGCCAATGAGCTCAGAAAAATGGTTATTCTCCTTCTTTCTCCTTTACTAAATTTTGGCCATAGCATATTCAAAATTAAGAATAAAAAGCGCAATGACGCTTCTCCTTTATCCTGTCTTTTATTTTAAAATCTACAGGGTCTCTTTGCCAGAAGACTCTGCTCAAACTAAACGGTTAAAAACCGTTTAGTTTGAATGAATGGTTTTATAGCCCCGGGTTTAAACCCGGGGCTATAATTGGTATGTTAGGTTTGAAATGATTTTAATCATTTTGGGATTGAGTTATTTAAACCCGATTGCAGCCCTGGCATTTGCCGGGACGGAAAGCGGGGCTGAAGTGGTTAAATGCTTGTTGCTTTGGTTTTCGGGAAACGTATTTGCTCCATCTTTCGACAGGCTCAAGATGACAAAAAGAGGAGAACCACCCCGTCCTGCGGACACCCCTCCGGCGGAGGGGAATAAAAAAGGCTTTCCGAATTAACGAAAAGCCTTATAAATGTGTACCCAGAGGGATTCGAACCCACATCAGCAGAACCGGAATCTGCAATTCTATCCATTGAACTATGGGTACAAAGAATACTCAAATATAGGGATTAAGCCCTGCTTTTATACATTGAAACGGAAGTGCATGATATCGCCATCTTCTACGATGTAGGTTTTGCCTTCTACACTGAGTTTGCCGGCTTCTTTGCAGGCATTTTCGGTTCCAAGGGCAATATAGTCTGCGTATTTAATCACTTCGGCACGAATAAAGCCTTTTTCAAAATCGGTATGGATTACACCGGCAGCCTGTGGGGCCGTCCAGCCTTTTTCAATGGTCCAGGCTCTTACTTCTTGCACACCGGCGGTAAAATAGGTGGCTAAATCTAATAAGCGGTAAGCCGCTTTAATTAATTTATTTACGCCCGATTCTGGCAAGCCAAGGTCTTCTAAAAACATTTGGCGCTCTTCGTAGCTTTCCAGTTCGGCAATTTCTGATTCTATTTTAGCAGAAATGATTAAAACTTCTGCGTTTTCATCTTTTACGGCTGCTTTTACCTTTTCTACATAGGCATTACCGGTATTTACCGAAGCTTCGTCTACGTTACATACATATAAAACCGGCTTGGCGGTAAGTAAAAATAAATCGGCAATATATTCGCGGTCTTCTACAGATATTGGCGCTGTACGAACCGATTTGCCTGATTCTAAATGGTTTTTAACTACGGTTCCTACTTCGTATGCTTTTTTGGCATCTTTATCGTTACCGGTTTTGGCCATTTTTTCTACTTTCTGGATCTTTTTGAGCACCGTATCCAAGTCTTTCAATTGCAATTCGGTATCAATAATTTCTTTATCGCGAATGGGGTCAACAGAACCATCTACGTGAATGACATTACCATCATCAAAACAACGCAATACGTGTATAATGGCATCGGTGGCCCGGATATTCCCTAAAAACTGGTTACCTAAACCTTCGCCTTTGCTGGCTCCTTTTACTAAACCGGCGATGTCTACAATTTCAATGGTATTGGGCAGAATACGTTGCGGATTTACCAGCTCGGCCAATTTAGTTAAGCGCTCATCGGGCACGGTAATTACGCCCACATTGGGCTCGATGGTGCAAAACGGAAAGTTTGCTGCCTGTGCCTTGGCATTTGATAAACAATTAAACAAGGTTGATTTACCTACGTTGGGTAATCCTACAATTCCGCACTGTAATGCCATTTAATTAGGTGTTATGATGAGTATAAAATCTTGAATTGGCCGCAAATATAGCAAATTAAGCCTTTTAAAAACAGTTTGGCCGAATACAAAAAAATCCTGCCAAATGGCAGGACTTTTATTAATTAAGACTTAGGTTGAATTAAATCTCGAAGTTAAAATCGTCGTCAGAAACTTTGGTAGATTCTGTAGGATTATCAGTGTATTCGTATCTTTTTTCTACTACTTCTTGGTTGGCTTTTACATAATCAACCGTTTCTTTAAAGCCTTCTGCAAATTTTTCGAAATCTTCTTTATACAGGAAAATTTTGTGTTTGATAAATACGCCATCTTCCAGACGTTTTTTGCTTTCGGTAATGGTTACGTAATAATCATTAGAACGTGTTGCCTTCACATCAAAAAAGTAAGTGCGTTTTCCGGCCCTTACTTTTTTCGAAAAAACCTCTTCCCGCTCTTTGTTGTCAAAATCTCCCATTTGTGTATTGAGTTTGTTGCTTTTTTATATTGCCTAAGGTAAATATAATAGATAAAAATATTAATTACCAAAAAAGAAAATGCTGAGGCTCATTTATTTAATGCTCTTCTTCATCTAATAATTGTTTCTGATAGAGTTCAAAATAGCTACCGCGAAGTTTGATTAATTGCTCATGGCTGCCTCTTTCTGCTATTTTACCGGTATCCATTACCAAAATTTGGTCGGCATTTTTGATGCTCGATATGCGATGGGCTATGAGTATGGTGGTTTTATCGTCCATCATTTGGCCCAGGTTATTCAGAATTTCTTCTTCGGTGCGGGTATCTACCGCCGAAAGCGAATCGTCGAAAATAAGGATTTTAGGTGCCTTAATTAAAGCCCGGGCAATAGAAACCCGCTGTTTTTGTCCGCCCGAAAGCGTAATGCCCCGCTCTCCAATCAAAGTTTCGTAACCTTTATCAAATGCTTTGATGTTTTCGTGAACGCCAGCGGCCTTAGCGGCCTTGATAATTTGCGGGTTTTGAGATTCGGCCATTCCGAAGGCAATATTGTTGCCAATAGTATCGGAAAAAAGAAAAACATCTTGTGGTACAAAACCCAGCTGATTGCGGTAATGGTTTAAATGGAGATTTTGAATTTTTTGGCCATCTATCAGAATTTCGCCAGAATCGGCATCGTACATTCTCAATAGTAAATTAGCCAAAGTAGATTTGCCCGACCCGGTTTTACCAATAATGGCTAAGAATTCGCCGGGATTGGCTTCAAATGAAACCTTATCCAAAGCTTTAATACCGGTATCAGGATAGGTAAAACTCACCTCTTTAAATACGATTTTACCACTCAGGTTTTGCTCAATCTCTCCACTTTTGATTTCGGGCTCGGTTTTTAAAAATTCATTAATACGCTTTTGCGAAGCTGCTGCCCGCTGAATTAATGAAGTTACCCAGCCCAATGAAGTAACAGGGAAGGTTAATTGGTTAACGTAAACCACAAACTCGGCAATATTGCCTGAAGTAATGGTGCCGTCCATTACTTCCAAACCGCCCACATAAACGGTAATAATGGTGCTTAAGCCTACCAATAATAGCATAATGGGATAAAATAAGGCCTGCACTTTAACTAAATCCATCGAGTTTTGCTGATACTGATTGCTTTCTGCTGCAAATTTTTGCTGCACCTGCTCTTCACGCACATACGATTTAATTACCCTGATACCCGAAAAAGTTTCTTGTACAAAGCTTGATAAATTAGAAAGCTGCTGCTGGATGCGTTCGCTGCGGGAATTGATAATGCTGTTAACAAAATAAATGGTGATGGCTAAAATGGGTAGCGGCAATAAACTCAAAATGGCCAGTTTTACATTAACCGTTACCATGGCGTAAATAATGAGGATAAAAAGCACCACCGTATTGATGGTGTACATAATGGCCGGCCCCAAATACATGCGCACCCGGCTCACGTCTTCGGTAACACGATTCATTAAATCGCCGGTATTGTTGCGCCTAAAAAACGACATGGACAGCTTTTGGTAATGCGCATAAATCTCATTTTTGAGATCATATTCTATATGCCTTGACATGAGAATAATGGTTTGACGCATAAAGAATAGGAATATCCCCCGGATGAGGGCCAATACCAAAACTGTGATACCAAAAAATAACAGGCTGTACCCAAAAAGACGGTAAACCATTTCTTGCCGTTCAAATCCGGCAAAAAGACGGTAAATACCTATATTTTCGTTTACTAAATCAAAAGCAATACGAATTACCCGGGCAGGCAATACTCCAAAAATATTGGCAATAATTACGAAGAAAATTCCGGGCAGCAGGCGCCATCTGTATTTATAGAAAAATTTATTGAGATAGGCCAAGTGTTTCATGAGCAGCTGTAAAATTAGTTTTTTTCTGACGCTAAACACAGCTTAATTTCATCCTTTACACTAGTTAAATTTTACTACTTTTGCAGTGCAAAAAGCTCTAAAAAACTACACCAATATGTCCAAAATCTCATTCGAAGAAAATTCAATTTTTAAACAGATGGAGGCTTTTGGCCACCAGAATGTAGTTTTTTGTAACGATGAAGAAACCGGCTTAAAAGCCATCATCGCCATTCACGACACCACTTTAGGCCCGGCTTTAGGCGGAACTCGCATGTGGCAATACGCCACCGAAGCAGAAGCATTACACGATGTTTTACGTCTATCAAGAGGTATGACTTATAAAGCGGCCATTACCGGTTTAAATTTAGGCGGCGGCAAGGCGGTTATCATCGGCGACAGCCGTATGGATAAAAGTGAAGCCATGATGCGCCGTTATGGCAAATTCATCAAAAATTTAAATGGTTCTTTTATTACCGCCGAAGATGTAGGTACCAG
>CAZFAE010000005.1:31054-39741 GCA_964516035.1 uncultured Sphingobacterium sp. | reverse complement strand
CGTTTAGCTCAGGTAGCCAAAAAATACGGTGCCGAAGCCATTGCAAACAACACTCTTTTTGACAGAGATTTTGATATTTATGCCCCTTGCGCACTGGGTGCCACGGTAAATACCGAAACAATTGCCAAAATGAACTGTGCCATTATTGCCGGTGCAGCCAACAATCAGCTGGCCGACGAACAGATTCATGGTCAAATGCTTTTAGAAAAAGGCATTTTATATGCCCCAGATTATTTGATTAATGCCGGCGGTTTAATTAACTGCTATTCTGAAATTGCCGGTTTTAGCAAAAAACGCACCATGCAGTTGGCAGAAAACATTTACGAAGCTACCCGCAACGTATTAAAAATGTCTAAATCAGAAAACATTTCTACCAGCTTAGCGGCCAATAAAATTGCCGAAAAGCGTATTGCAGACATCAAAAAAATTAAAGCAAGTTTCTAATTCGTATATTTGGCGCTTTAACACCCCAAAACGTTCTTTATTATCATGTTAAACAGAAGGCAACTAAGAGTAAAAGTATTGCAAACATTGTATGCATACGAGCAGGCAGACATTAAGGAGGTAAAGCCTTTTGAAAAAGCATTAATTAAAGATATAGACTCGGTAAACGAGATGTATTTTTACAGTCTTGCCTTATTAATTCAGGTGGCAGATTACAGCATTATTGATGCCGAAGACCGTGCCAATAAGCACCTGCCCAGCGCCGAAGATTTAAATGCCCCAACCAAACTGAGCGATAATATCTTTATCAAAGCCTTAAGAAATAACCCCCAATACCTAGCCGGCCTAAAGCAGCATAAAATAAGCTGGGCTACAGAGCCATTAATAGATAAAACCATTTTCTCTCTGCTCAAAAGCAGCACAGAATACAGCGAATACATAAAAGCGGCAGAACACACCATCCATTCTGATAAAGAAATTGTTAAATACATTTTCAGAAAAATTTTATTAAAAACCCCAGAAATTGAAGAGCTATTTGAGGCAAAATTCATCAACTGGCCGGTAGATAAAGAAGTATTAAAAGGTATGCTGGCCAAAACCTTTAAAAACTTTACCGAAGAAGACCCCAAAGCCAATAAATTGGCCGAACTGCTTCAAAATGATAAAGAAGACCGCGAATTTGTTATCGACCTGTTTAACAAAAGCATTGCCTATACCGACGATGCCATGGCTTTAATTGGCAATAAAACCACCAATTGGGATGCCGAACGTATTGCCCTAATGGATGTTTTATTGATGCGTATGGCTATTACCGAATTGGTACACTTCAGTTCAATTCCGGTAAAAGTAAGTATCAACGAGTATATCGAAATATCCAAAGAATTTAGCACGCCAAAAAGCAATACCTTTATTAACGGTGTTTTAGATAAAATTTTGGACAAGCTAAAAGCCGAGAAAAAAATTCAGAAATTTGGTAGAGGATTAATCGGATAAAACCATGAAAAAACTATTCTTTTTACCTCTGCTCCTTTTAAGCTTGAGTTCTTGCAACCAAAACAGCAGTTCTACCGGAGCAGAAACTGCACTTTCAACTCTCGATGCTGCTGAGGCACCTGTATTTAGTTTCGAAAAAGAATCTTACAATTTCGGACAAATTACCGACGGCGAAAAAGTAGTTTACGACTTTAAATTTACCAATACGGGCAAAAGTCCGCTTATTATTACTAATGCCAGTGCTACCTGCGGCTGTACCGTACCCGAATATCCAACCGACCCCATAAAACCAGGAGAATCGGGCGATATACACGTGGTATTTAACAGCAGCGGAAAATCTGGCCTACAAGACAAAGTAATTACCCTTAATGCCAATACCACCGGCGGAACCTATCAATTACACCTTATTGGTGAAGTAAAACCTAAAAACAAATAAAATCATGTTAAACTCAATTCTATTACAAGCCACAACAGGCTCAAGTCTTATGCAATTTTTACCGATGATTTTGATCATCGTGGTATTTTATTTCTTTATGATCCGTCCGCAGATGAAAAAAGCTAAAGACCATAAAAAATACATCGCCGAACTTAAAAAAGGAGATAAAGTAATTACTACAGCTGGTATTCACGGTAAAATTGTAGATATGAACGATACCACTTTCGTTATTGAAGTAGAAAGTGGTGTTAAAATCCGTTTCGATAAATCTGCCGTTTCTTTAGATGCCTCTAAAACCTTAGAGAGCAAATAAGCGAACCATATTACAATTCAAAAGCCGTTCCCTTCAGGAGCGGCTTTTGTTGTTTAACAACACGTCATCTCGACGATTCCGCATATGCGGGAGAGGAGAAATCTCACGAAATTAGAAAACCAAAGCAACAAGCATTTACCTTCTTCAGTCCCGCCTTTCTCTCTAGCTGCGCTACCGTTGCAATCGGGTTTATTTAAGTCCAACTCATTTTCCATCGGTTTTTTTGTCTATTGCTAAAACAATTACCCCCATTTCATTTGTTTACCATATACAGCTAATGGTTAAATCAAAAAAAGCATAACATGAAAACATTCAATCAATACTATCCTCAGGGTCCAAGGGATCAGGAAAACGAAAGAGAACAGTCCAGAGAGAAAGAAGAAGGTTTGGAACACAACCGTCCGGGAACCACAACCAATCCCGAAGAAGACCCAAGAATTCCTACAGTTACTCCAGAAACCGATGACAGTGGCCCTGCAGCCCGTGGAAAAGACGGAATAGGAGATGATGAAGAATCAATCCCCATCAAAAAAGACAAGGAAAATTTGCCCGATGTTAAGGAAGAGGATATAGATGAAGATGAGATGGACGAGGAGGAAGATGAAATGGAGGATGATGACGATATGGACTCAGAACCCGGCAGAGATCGCAGTTCATCTGCCACCAAACCCGGAGATGATTTTACATCTCCGGCAAATAATCCCAATGAAGCCAATTTCGAAGACCCGGCGCAAAACCGTAAAACAGACCCCATGACAGACCACGAGCCAAGAGTAGAAGGTATTTAGTCTTAAGGAAAATATTAATTGTATTTTTGGCTCTATTAGAATTATATAAAATATGGAACCAAAAGATAGCAACGGAAATATTTTAAGCGCCGGCGATACTGTAATTGTCATCAAATCCTTAAAAGTAAAAGGAATGCAAAACGATATTAAACGTGGTACGGCAGTAAAAAACATCCGTTTAACCGATAGTGAAGAAGAGATTGAAGGAAAAGTAGATGGTACACTATTGGTACTGAAAACCTGTTTTTTAAAGAAAAAATAATCAGACTACAATCGTTCTAAAAGTCAGGTTAACCCTCGGCTGTTTAATTTTTATGCTTTTATTCAGGCGGTGCAGCCAATGCGTCTGCGTTTCGTCTTTCATTACCAATAAACTGCCGTGCTCTAAATTCAGGGCGATTGTTTGTCCGGAATCTTTATGTTTAAAGCTGAATTTACGTTCAGCGCCAAAACTTAGCGAAGCAATCGTAGTGTTTTTGCCTAAAGATTTTTCGTCGTCGCTGTGCCAGGCCATGCCCTCATTACCATCGTGATACAAATTAAGTAGGCATGAATTGAACTGAACACCAAGAGTTTCTTCCGTTAGTTTTTTCAATTCAGCCAATTCAGCAGTCCAGGGGAGCGCTTGTTTGGTGGTATTTGAATACGTGTAAGCAAAGCCATCATCGCCATACCAGGCCGCTTTACGTTTGGTAATATAATGCTTGCCAAAAATACGGGCCTCATCATTTTTCCAGGCAATGTTTTCTAAAAGTTGATGGTAATAACGGTTGGCCAAGTCTTGCGAAAGCAACGGCCCGTAATAATTCACCGTGCCATCAAAAGGCAATAAATTATGCCTGGGGTCAGCGCCAAAAAGGTTCATATTAATTCGCCATCATGCGAATAAAGGCAGCCAGTTTGGCTTTCATTTCGCGGCGGTCTACAATAAAATCCAAGAAACCATGCTCCAAAACAAACTCCGAAGTTTGAAAACCTTTAGGCAAATCACGCTTAATCGTTTCTTTAATTACACGTGGTCCGGCAAAGCCAATTAAAGCGCCAGGTTCAGCAATATTTACATCGCCAAGCATGGCATAAGAAGCTGTAACGCCGCCCGTGGTAGGGTCGGTTAATAAAGAAATATAAGGAATTTTAGCCTGGCTCAGCAGCGCTAATTTGGCCGAAGTTTTGGCCATTTGCATTAGCGAAAAGGCCGCTTCCATCATCCGGGCACCGCCCGATTTAGAAATCATTAAAAAAGGAATGCGGTGTTCAGTGCAATAATCAATAGAACGGGCAATTTTTTCGCCCACTACCGATCCCATCGAACCGCCAATAAAATTAAAATCCATGCAGGCTACCACCAAATCTTGGCCTTCAATTTTACCATGACCGGAACGAATAGCGTCTTTTAAGCCGGTTTTAGCCATGCTTTCTGCCAAACGGTCGGTATATTTTTTATTGTCGTCAAAATTCAAAGGGTCGCCCGAATGCAGGTTTTCGAACAATTCGGTAAATTGGTTATCATCAAATAAAATCTCAAAATATTGTTTAGAACCCACTCTTAAATGATGGTTACAATACTGGCAAACATAAAGGTTGTCTACCTGTTCCTGGTAATGAAGTGCTTTTTTACAGGCCGGACATTTTTCCCAGATACCATCCGGAGTCTCCAGTTTATCTTCTGTAGAAGTGCTAATTCCTTTTTTATCTCTTTTAAACCAAGCCATGCGTTTTATTTAGGTTACAAAGAAACGAAAAAATTAAGAAATGATAAGCGGCTCCTTACAAAGCATAATTAACATCGAATTGTGGAATAAAACTAAAGCCGTAGCCTTGTTGTTGCTTATAAAATCCTTATTTTCGAACATCTTAAAATATTAAAAAATCAATCAATATGAGTTTGAAAAATTATAGCGGGGTAGTTTATGGCGATGCCGTTCAGGAATTATTTGAAGTAGCCAAACAGCACCAGTTTGCTTTGCCGGCCGTAAACGTGATTGGAACCAATTCCATTAATGCCGTTATGGAAACCGCCAAAGCCGTAGGTTCTCCGGTAATTATCCAGTTATCAAATGGCGGAGCCCAGTTTTATGCTGGTAAAACTTTAAATAACGAACAGCAAAAAGCCTGCGTTTTAGGTGCCGTATCTGCCGCAGAACATGTGCATTTACTGGCCGAACATTACGGTGTAGCCGTAATTTTGCATACTGACCACGCCGCTAAAAAACTCTTGCCTTGGATTGATGGTTTGCTTGATTATGGCGAAAAATTCTTCGCTCTGCATGGTAAACCTTTATATTCTTCGCACATGATTGATTTATCTGAAGAATCTATCGAAGAAAACATCGAAATCTGTAAACAATACCTAGCCCGCATGTCTAAAATGGGCATGACTTTAGAAATTGAATTGGGCGTAACCGGCGGCGAAGAAGACGGCGTAGACAATACCGATGTAGACAGCTCTCGTTTATACACTCAGCCATCTGAAGTGGCTTATGCTTATAAAGAACTGAGCAGCATTAGCGATAAATTTACCATTGCAGCCGCTTTTGGTAACGTACACGGTGTTTACAAACCCGGAAACGTGAAATTACAGCCGGTAATCCTTAAAAACTCTCAAGATTTTATCCGTCAGGAATTTAACCGTACCGAAGAAAAGCCAATCAATTTCGTATTCCACGGCGGTTCTGGTTCATCACAAGAAGAAATCAGAGAAGCCATATCTTACGGTGCCATCAAAATGAATATCGATACCGATATGCAATGGGCCACCTGGGAAGGTATTTTAAATTACTATAAAGCCAAAGAAGCTTACCTGCAAGATCAAATTGGTAACCCGGAAGGCGACGATGTGCCGAACAAAAAATATTACGACCCACGTGTTTGGTTGCGCAAAGGCGAAGAGCAATTTGTACAACGCTTAACCCAGGCGTTTGAAGATTTAAATTGTATCGGTGTAAACGATAAATTATAATTTTCCGCTTTCGCGGGATGGTAGAAAAAGATTAAAAAATAGGATATGGCAAACAAATCTGTAAAATCGCAGGGGCTGTTTGAGCGCTTTGCCAACAAAGTAACCGTTTGGGCCGGCAGTTCCTACGCCTTTTTAATCGCTTTTTCTACCATCCTGATTTGGGCCATTACCGGTCCGCTTTTTGATTTTTCAGAAACCTGGCAGCTCATTATCAATACCAGTACCACTATTATTACCTTTTTAATGGTTTTTCTGATTCAAAAAACTCAGAATAAAGAATCTAAAGCCATTCAGTTAAAATTAAACGAACTCATAGCCGCTAGCGAAAAAGCCAGCAACCGCATGGTAGATATCGAAAACTTAACCGAAGAAGAATTAGATAAGCTCCATCTTTTTTACAAACGCTTATCAGCCCTGGCAGAGAAGGAAAGGGATATACATACTTCACATTCTATTGATGTTGCCGATTTAATGCATTCAGAAAAAGCGCAGAAACACCAAAGCACCCAATTAAAAACCAGTAAAAATGCCCCAGCTAAGCGTACAAAAAGTAAATAGTGCCGAAGATTTAGAAAAAGTGTTCGCCATTCGGCGAGAAGTATTTGTAGATGAGCAAAATTGTCCGCCAGAATTAGAATGGGAATTTGAAGACGAATCTACCCACTTTTTAGCCAAAGTAGATGGCGAACCTGCCGGAGCCGCACGCTGGCGCAAAACAGATAAAGGCTATAAATTGGAGCGTTTTTCAGTTTTAAAGCCTTTTCGTAATGTTGGTTTAGGCCAAGCCATAGTAAGCGCCGTTATAGCCGATTTACCCGCCGATGCCGATTATGTTTACCTGAATGCCCAATTGCAGGCCATGAGCTTATATGCCCGGTTTGGCTTTGTAGCCGAAGGCCCTCAATTTGAAGAAGCAGGCATTCAGCACTTTAAAATGGTATTGAAAAAATGAGTTTTGAGCTCAAGGGCGAACTTTTCGCTTTAATTACCGCCCTTTGCTGGACTTTTGGTATGCTCTATTTTACCGAAGCTGCCAAACGCCTCGGGGCCAATGTACTCAACCATTTCCGTTTGTTTTTAGCCGCAATTTTTCTGGGCATAGCCGTTTTGCTATTCGACCAAATCAGCCTCACGGAATTGTTTCGCACACCAAGTTTAAACGCCTGGCTTTGGCTGGGTTTCTCTGGTTTTTTAGGTTTAACCTTAGGCGACTGGTTTGCATTCCGGGCTTTTGAATTAATCGGCCCACGCAAAACCTCTTTATTTTACACCTTTGCGCCAGGTGCAGCACTTTGCTTTGGTATCATTTTTTTGAAAGAAACTATTTCATTTGTTGCTTTCGCCGGAATAGTAGTCACCGTAACCGGCGTATTCTGGGTTATTTTTAACCGTAAAAGTCAGGAAGAACACCACGACCCAAAATTACATTTTCAGGGCGTGCTGTTTGCCATTGGCGGCGCCGTAACTCAGGGAATGGGTCTCGTGTTTTCCAAAATCGGGATGCAGCAAGAAACTGCTGTTGCTTTTAGTCCGCTGCATGCCTCCTGGATACGCATGTTCATGGCCATGAGCAGTTTATTTCTGATTTCTATTCTGAGAAATAAAGCCTTGAGTATTATTAAACCCATTTTAAAAGCCGACGGTCCTGCCATTCGTTATACTTTATTGGCCACCATCATTAGTCCGGTATTGGGTGCCTCGCTGTCGCTGTATGCCGCTACCTGGCTAAAAGTATCTATTGCACAAACCTTATTTTCTATGGTTCCGGTATTTATTTTACCGGTTTGGTATTTGCATTACCGCGAAAAAATAAGCTTGCAAGCCTTTTTAGGAGCATTAATTGCCGTAAGCGGGGTGTTGGTATTGGTTTGGCGCAATGAGATTGGCGCCTGGTTTTAGTGGAATATCTGCGCAGAAAAAGCCATCGCTTCCTGCCATTTATTCATATTTAAATTTAAACGCTCATTCTTACCTTCTAAATAAGCAATTAAGTTTTCGGTGGGCATATTGCCGGTCAGGGTATCGGCGGCCATTGGGCAGCCTCCAAATCCTTTTAATGCGCCATCCATCCGGCGACAGCCTGCACCGTAAGCAGCTTCCATTTTTTCTTTCCAGGATGCTGGAGTGGTATGCAAATGCAAGCCAATTTCTGTTTCCGGAAATTGATGCGCCAAATAGGTGTATAAATCGCCTATTTGTTCTGGTGTAGATACCCCGATGGTATCTGATAAGGATAAGATTTTTACACCTCGGTTTACCAATTCGGCAGCCCAATGGCCAACTATTTCTTTGCTGTACTCATCCCCGTAAGGGTTGCCAAACCCCATGGATAAGTAAACTACTGCTGTTTTATTGTTGCGTTCGCATAAATCGAGCATTTGCGCTACGGTATCTAAAGATTCGTTGATGCCCGAATGGGTATTGCGCTGCTGAAATGTTTCTGAAACAGAGAAAGGGAAGCCCAAATAATTGATTTCTTCAAATTCTACGGCATCTTGTGCCCCCCGTAAATTAGCTACTATGGCTAATAATTTAGTGGATGTAAGATTCAATTGAGCCAATACCGCAGCGGTATCTTGCATCTGCGGCATCACTTTGGGCGACACGAAACTGCCAAAATCAAGGGTATCAAAACCCACCTCCAGTAATAAATTGAGGTATGCAGCCTTTAATTCCGTTGGAACAAAATCCGTTAATCCCTGCATGGCATCGCGGGGACATTCTATGATTTTGAAGGGTTTTGTGGTTTGCACG
>CAZFAE010000005.1:1774-30954 GCA_964516035.1 uncultured Sphingobacterium sp. | reverse complement strand
ATTTGGCTGCTGTATCTTCCGTCATCGATTCGCGGCTAAAGCGGCGAATAATGAGTCGGGTGCCGCGGTCGTAGCTGAAATAACTCCAAACCCAGTTCACAAAAACCACAACTTTATTACGGAAGCCTACTAATGTCATCAGGTGGACAAACATCCACACAAACCAGGCAAAAACACCCTGGAACTGGATTTTTCCAATATCTACCACGGCTTTATTGCGGCCTACGGTTGCCATTGATCCTTTATCGAAATACTTAAATGGCTCTAGATTTTCTTTTAAAATGATATGGAGCAGGTTTTTGGCCAAAAGTTTGCCCTGCTGAATGGCTGCCGGAGCTACTCCGGGATGTCCGTTGGGATACTCCGGCGAAATCATGGCGGCAACATCGCCGATGGCAAAAAGGTTGTTGAAGCTTTTAATGCGGTTATATTCATCTACCAACACCCGGTTGCCACGGGTAATGGCTTCTGCTGGAATACCTTTGATGACTTCGCCCTTTACACCTGCCGACCATAATACGTTTTTGGTAGGAATAGGAGGGGCATCAGACAGTTCAATAGTTTCGCCATTATAATTCAATACTCTTTGATTGCAAAGCACCTGAACGCCCATCTCCACTAAAAAAGCCTCCGATTTCTCCGACGCCTGTTCAGACATTACCCCTAATACTTTTAACGAACCCTCAATGAGATATATATTCACCTCATTGATATCCAATTCCGGGTAATCATTGGTGAGTACATGTTTTTTTAATTCGGCCAAAGAGCCGGCTAACTCTACCCCGGTTGGACCGCCGCCAACTACTACAAAATTCAGCAAGGCCGCTTTACGTTCCGGATTTTCTTCAATAATTGCTTCCTCCAGGTTTTGTAAAATCATACTCCGCAAGTTCAATGCCTCTGGTATGGTTTTCATGGGCATGGCGAAGTGTTCCACTTCTTTTTGACCGAAAAAGTTGGTATCAGAGCCTGTGGCCATTACCAGGTAATCGTAAGCAATATCGCCGATGGTGGTTTTTAAAAGCTGTTTTTCGGGAATAATTTCCTTAACCTCCGTCATGCGGAAAGCCAGGTTTTTTTGTCCCTTAAAAATCTTGCGGAGCGGAAAAGCAATAGAATCAGGCTCCAGTCCGCCGGTAGCCACCTGGTAGAGCAGGGGCTGAAAAGTATGGTAATTGTGCCGGTCGAGCATGATGACCTGCACCGGTTTATCTTTGAGTTTTTTGGCCAGTTCAATGCCGCCAAATCCGCCGCCAATAATAACTATGCGGGGAAGAGTATTTTCGGGTAATTGGGGTTCTTTCATATGGTACTATTTATGTTTTAATAACCCCGGCCGTTTAAAAATGTTGTTTAGTGCTCGTCGCCTCTTATTTTAACGGCTAAGCCATCCATCTCTTCGTTAATGTGTAGCTGACAGGCCAGGCGGCTGTCTGCATCTGCATCAAACAAAGTATCCAGCATATCCAATTCGATATCGTTGGCTGGGGGCAATTTATCCATTCCGGCTTTTACCTGAACATGGCAGGTGGCACAAAGTGCCATGCCGCCACAGGTTGCCAGAATATTGTATCCGGAAGCTTTGAGGGCTTCCATGAGGTTTAAGTTTACTTCGGTAGGTAATTCAACGGGCTGTACGCTGCCGTCTCTATCTTCCACTTGTATGGTAATAATCATTTTAGAAAGAATTCACACCGTAAACGGTGGTGTATTTAAAGCTTAATTTTTGATCTGGATAAACATATTTGAATGCGCTCTGTACCATTAAGGCTGCTTCATGGAAACCGCACAAAATTAGTTTCAGTTTACCCGGATAGGTGTTGATATCGCCGATGGCATAAATACGCTCTACATTGGTTGAATAATCGAAGGTGTTTACTTCGATGGCATTCTTGTCAATATTTAATCCCCAGTTGGCCAGCGGGCCTAATTTAGGGCTTAAACCGAACAATGGAATGAGGTAGTCGGTTTCTAAAGTGCGGCTTTCTTTATCCTTACCTAAAATAGAAATGTTTTTCAGGTGTCCGTTTCCGGAGATGCTGGCAATGTTAGATTGTAAAATGAGGTTAATGCGTCCTTCTTCTGCTAATTTGAATACTTTTTCGGCAGAATCTGGTGCACCACGGAAAGTATCGCCACGGTGAATGAGGGTTACTTTTTCGGCTACATCGGCTAAATAAATGGTCCAGTCGAGGGCAGAATCGCCACCACCGGCTAACACCACTTTTTTATCGCGGAAGGTTTCCGGATTTTTAACCATGTAGGCTACGCCTTTGCCTTCAAAGTGCTCCAGGTTTTCGATTTCTGGTTTGCGGGGTTCAAAGCAACCTAATCCGCCGGCAATCACTACGGCCTGGCAATGTATTGCGGTGCCATCGTTGGTTTTTACGATGTATGAACCGTCTTCTTGTTTTTCTAAATCTTCTACACGTTCTCCTAAAGTAAAACCGGGATCGAAAGGCTTAATTTGTTCTAATAAACGATCAACCAGGTCTTGGGCTTTGATTTCAGGATATCCGGGAATA
Organism: uncultured Sphingobacterium sp.; assembly: GCA_964516035.1. Lineage (GTDB taxonomy): Bacteria > Bacteroidota > Bacteroidia > Sphingobacteriales > Sphingobacteriaceae > JAIPAN01. The sequence continues at coordinate 28,429 of CAZFAE010000005.1, read as the reverse complement.
TCGTAAATGGGTTTTTGCGGATAAATTTCTGATAATTGACCACCAATTTGAGGCAGTGCATCAATTAAATGGCAACGCATTTTTAATAATCCGGCTTCAAAAACGGTAAATAAGCCCACAGGTCCGGCTCCAATAATACAAATGTCTGTGTTAATCATTTTTTATTTGTGTTTTCTATTGATGAATTGAGGTTGTCGTATATGGTGTCCAGAATTCGTTTTAAATGGGTGTAATCTTGTTCTGTCAGGTTTTCCCAGGCTTTCATTCTTATTTGTGCCATTTTGGGACTCCAATCGTTTACTTTTTGTTCTCCGCTTGCTGTTAAATGCACGGTAAAGCTACGACGATCGGCCGGATTTAAGCGACGTTCTGCCAAATCTTTTTTGCACAAAAGGTCTATAATACGGGTAAGGGTAGGATGGTCTTTCCCGGTTTGTTCTGCCAATTGGCTTTGGTTGATATCCGGATTTTCATGCAGGTTTTTAAGTACCAGCCATTGGTCTACCGTGATTTCAAAATTTTCGACGTTGAATTGCCTTTGGGCGTATTGTTTTACCTTTCTGGCCGTACGGTCGAGCATGTGTGAGTAGGAATTGAAAGGTTCTGTTAACATAACAATAGTTAGTGTGACAAATATCTGGAATTGTTTTGGATTTTGAAAGAGGTTTTTAGTATTGAGTACAGAGTAGTGAGTATTGAGATTGTTTTTGTTAGTATTTAGCAGATAAGCGTTATTTCGCTCAGTTTTAACGCGGAGAGATCGCTCGTGATTTTATCATTGCTTATGAGATTTCTCTATGCCTGCCGGCAAATCGAAATGACGGTTATGTTAGTGGTGGCACGACTTTGAGTCGTGCCACCACTCCTCATGCTCAAACATAGCCCACGGTTTAAACGTTGCTATTCGACATGTTCTGCAAGGCATGTCGAAATAAAGATATTTGGGATTTAAAATCCCGATAAATTATTGGTTCGAGATGCGCAAGGGCTAACATTTCGAACAGCAAGTTCAAAGATTTCTCTATGTCTACCTGCAAATCGAAATGACGGTTAATCCAATTATAGCCAAGGGTTTAGACCTTGGGTTATGGGGAAAAGAGTTACCACCCCGTCTCGACATTCGTCGAGCCACCCCTCCGGTGGAGGGGTATTAAATAGAGGGGAATAAAAAAACCTCCCCGATGTGTATCGAGGAGGTTTTGACTTTAGGTTTTGGCCTGATTATTTTTTGGGTTCTGACTTTTCGCGGATGAATTCTACTACGAATGGGGTTGCCACGAATAGGGAAGAATAGGTTCCGAAAATTACACCAATTAACATGGCGAATGAGAATCCTCTCAGTATTTCGCCACCGAAAATGAAGATGATGACCAATACCAGCATGGTACATAAACCGGTTACTACGGTACGGCTTAGTGTGCTGTTTAGGGCATTGTTAATTACTGATGGCAGGTTTTCGTCTTTAGTGTGGTGTTGGTTGATGTACTCACGCACACGGTCAAATACTACTACTGTATCGTTAATTGAATATCCCATTACGGTTAAGATGGCTGCGATAAAGGCTTGGTCTATATCCAGTGAGAATGGTAAAATACCATTGAATATGGAGAAGATTGCCAATAGGATTAAAACGTCATGGGCAAGGGCCACAATTGCGGCTAAGCCGAATTGCCATTTGCGGAAACGTACCAGGATGTATAAGAATACTACCAGGATAGCAAATAATACCGCATAGATTGCTGATATTTTAATATCGTTGGCAATGGTTGGTCCTACTTTTTGTGAATCTTTGATTTCGTATTTATCGCTGATTTTTTTAAGTCCTTCGTTTAATTTATCGTTTGCTAAGGCATCACCATTTTCGGTATTGTCATCAATCATATAAGAAGTAGTAATTTTTACTTCGTTTGATGAACCAAAAGTTTTTACTTCTGGTGCGATGCCAAACTCTTCGGTTAATATTTTACGAACCTGGCTGGTTTCTACCGGCTGGCTGAATTCTACGAAATAGGAACGGCCACCTTTGAAATCTACCCCTAAGCTGAATCCTCTGGTAAACATGGAAACCAAACCGGCGATGATGATTACGCTGGAGAAGATGTAGAATTTTCTACGTCCGGTAATGAAATCGAATTTAGAATCTTTAAACAGATTTTGGGTTGCTTTGATTGAGAAGCTAATGGCTTGGTCTTTACGCAACATCCACTCAAATATTAAACGGCTAATGAAGATGGCTGCAAATAATGAGGTAACGATACCAATCATTAAGGTGGTTGCAAAACCCAAGATTGGGCCGCTACCGAAAATGTAAAGGATTAAACCGGTTAAGAAGGTAGTGATGTTTGAATCGAGGATTGAAGACATCGCTTTTTTATACCCTTCGGCAATGGCTAATCTCAATCCTTTGCCTTCGGTCATTTCTTCGCGAATACGCTCGTAAATAAGCACGTTGGCATCTACCGACATACCTAATGACAATACGATACCTGCGATACCTGGTAAGGTTAATACTGCTCCTAGAGAGGCTAATACACCCATCAGGAAGAATAAGTTAACCAACAGGGCTACGTTGGCTACCCAACCTGCTTTATTGTAGTATAAAGCCATAAATAAAAGAATAACCACAATACCGGCAAGGGTAGAGGTTAAACCTTTGCTGATAGACTCGGCACCTAGTGAAGGACCAACAATGTATTCGCTTGAAATTTTAGCCGGTGCTGGCAAGCGACCTGCTTTTAATACGTTGGCTAAATCTTTGGTGTCTTCTACTTTAAAGCTTCCGGAGATAGAAGAGATACCGTTTGGAATTTCGCCTTGTACGGTTGGTGCTGAGTACACGTAATTATCTAGTACAATGGCAATGCTTTTCTTGTTGTTTGGGTCGGCAGAGGCTGCTGCGGTAACGTTGCGCCATTCGCGGGCACCATCGGCATTCATTACCATCACCACTTCAGGGTTGCCACGCTGATCGAAATCATCACGGGCATCGGCAATTACATCGCCGCCTAAAACCGGTGAACCATCTGCTTTGCTTACTTTGATAGCATACAATTCAAATACTTTGCTTTCTTCGTCAATTGGTTTTACACCCCAAAGTAATTTAACGTTGGAAGGTATAATTGAACTAACGGCAGCTGATTTGAAGATGGCACTTACTTTTGCTGTATCTTTTTGTGCAACATAACCTACAACTGGGCCCGGACGTAAGGCACTTTGTCCGTTTTCTGCCTGGTAGGTTGCCGGGCTTAATAATGCAAATAATGGATTTTGCTTGGCCAGTTCAGCTTGGTTTTTTGCTAATTTGGAAGTATCTTTTTGTGTAGAATCTTTTTTACTTAATGCGGCTAATTTGCTACCTGCTGCTGCCGGTTTAGCTGCAGTAGTGTCACCGCTGGTTGTAGCGGCTAATTTATTGGCATTTTCCAGTAATGGATAAATTTCCTGGTTGTCGTAGGTTTCCCAGAATTCTAATTTAGCAGAACCTTGTAATAATTTACGTACACGAGCAGGATCTGAAACGCCTGGCAGTTCGATTAAAATACGGTTGGAACCTTCTTGTAATTGAATGTTTGGAGAGGTTACGCCAAATTTATCTATACGAGTACGCAGGATATTGAATGAACGTTCGATAGCGCTGTTGGCTTCTTTGCTCAAAAAAGTTAAAACTTCTGTATTAGATGCGTTAACTTTTATGTTCTGTGAATTTTCTTTGGTTGCAAAGAATGGGGCTAATTGACCACTTGGGCTAACCTTCTCAAATTCTTCTCCAAAAAGAGTAATAAGATCTTTCTGGCTAACCTTTAATTGGTTTTCTGCATTACGCAATGCCGTATTGAAATTTGCATCGGCTGGATTATTGGCCAAATTACGAACCATTTCAGTCAATGAGATTTCCATGGTTACGTTCATACCGCCTTTTAAATCGAGTCCCAATGGAATTTCACGTTTTTTGGCGTATTGATAGGTGATGTATTTAGCCGCACTGAATACGGGTAAATTAGCCACAGAATCTAAATAGCTTCTCTCTTTGGCTACGTCGCCTTTAGCAAACGCTTTAGCGTCGTCTTCTACTTTTTGGGCAATCCATGTGAAAGAAAGCGAATACAAACACGCAATTGACAATGCGATTGCTACAAATTTTACTAGTCCTTTACCTTGCATTTTATTTTATTATTTGTAATTAGGGTGCTTAACGCGGTTTTTTATCAAGATGGCAAATCTAACTATTTTTTCTTTTGTTAGTGATTTGTTTTTCAAAAGCTTTAAATAATAGATTTAGAGGATGATATTAACGTTTTTTATAGGTGATGAATGAATAAGAAAAGGCATTTTTGTCGTCTGGCTGATGGTTTTCACGATTCATTTCTTCCCAGATTTTCGGGTTGATTTCCGGAAAAAAGGTATCGGCCTCAAAAGTATGGTGAACTAAAGTGAGCTCAATTTGATGAACTAAAGGCATGGCGGCAGCAAATATTTCAGCACCGCCAATAATAAAAGCTAAATTTTCGTTTTTAACCAATTCAATAGCTTCTTGAAGGCTGTTAACCACTTCTGCACCTTCGATTTTTAGTTTTTCCTGGCGGGTAATAACCACGTTTCTGCGATTAGGCAATGGCTTTCCAATAGAATCGTAGGTTTTACGTCCCATAATAATGGGATGCCCGCTGGTGATTTCTTTGAAATGCTTCAGGTCGGCCGGCAAATGCCACAGTAATTGGTTGTTTTTGCCAATTCCGCCTTTTTTATCTATGGCTACTACGAGGTGGAGGTTCATTTTTTTGTGAGTATTGAGATAGTAGTTAGTATATGGTAAATAGTCTTTAGACTGCTTTGTTAGTATTGAGTAATGAGATATGAGTATTGAGATTTTTTTGATTTTAACTTATATGCGTCATTTCGATGCTCTCGTGCTTAGGAGATTTCTCTCCCGATAAATCGGGTTCGAAATGACGGCATTTTTTTAAACCGCTACCGGTGCTTTTATATGTGGATGCGGGTCGTAATTTTCTAAAGTAAAATCTTCGAATTTAAAATCGAATAAATTTTTAATCTCCGGGTTGAGTTTCATGGAGGGCAAAGGCTTTGGCTCTCTGCTCAATTGTAATTGTGTTTGCTCTAAATGGTTGTTGTACAAATGTGCATCGCCAAGGGTGTGAATAAAATCGCCGGGCTGCAAGCCGCAAACTTGTGCTACCATCAGGGTTAATAAAGCATAAGAAGCAATATTGAAAGGTACGCCCAGAAAAATATCGGCACTACGCTGGTATAATTGGCAGCTTAATTTGCCATCGGCCACATAAAACTGAAAAAATGCATGGCAGGGTGGGAGTGCCATGTTTTCAATCTCAGCCACGTTCCAAGCCGAAACAATCAGCCGGCGTGAATCTGGATTGTTTTTAATTTGATTGATGAGCTGCGTAATTTGGTCGATGTGCCGGCCATCGGCCGTAGGCCATGAGCGCCATTGCGAACCATACACCGGACCCAGGTTGCCTTGCTCATCAGCCCATTCGTCCCAAATGCTAACACCGTTTTCTTTGAGATAGGCAATATTGGTATCTCCTTTTAAAAACCAGATTAATTCGTGGATGATAGAACGAAGGTGTACTTTTTTGGTAGTCACCATCGGAAATCCTTCCTGTAAATTAAAACGCATCTGGTAGCCAAAAACGCTAATGGTTCCGGTTCCGGTACGGTCGTGTTTTTGTGTGCCGTGATTTAGCACATGCTGCATTAAGTCTTGGTATTGTTTCATGTTTTTTGAGCTCTCTCTGCAAATAAAATAAATGTATTTTTGGCATCCTAACATTGTTTATAACTAAACCCGATGTTCAGAAAATGATCAGTTTCCCAAATGCCAAAATAAATATTGGTTTAAATGTAACCGAACGGCGTGCCGATGGGTATCATAACCTGGAAAGTGTTTTCTATCCGGTAAAACTCAATGATGCTTTAGAAGTGGTAGAAGCCAATGAATTACAATTTACGTCTTCGGGGATAGTCATTCCTGGTTCTGCAGATGACAATTTATGTATTAAAGCCTATCATTTAATTAAAAACGATTTTGATCTGCCGCCGGTGCATATCCATTTACATAAACATATCCCAATTGGCGCCGGTTTGGGTGGTGGTTCTGCCGATGCTGCTTTTTTTATTCAATTGATGAATGAGAAGTTTGATTTGGGCTTACCTGTAGCACAAATGGAAAACTACGCCCGGCAATTGGGTGCCGATTGCGCTTTTTTTATTCAAAATAAACCGGTTTACGCTTTCGCGAAGGGGGATGAGTTTCAACCTGTTGGTTTAGACCTGAGCGCCTATTTTTTGCTTTTAGTGATGCCTAATGTGCAGGTGTCTACCGCTGATGCTTATCGGGGGGTACAAGCTGCGCCTGCCGAACGGCAACTTTTGGCCGATGTGCAATTGCCGGTGGATGAATGGAAAAATTATATTAAAAATGATTTTGAAGCTTCGGTTTTTGGGCAATTTCAGGTAATAGAAAAGGTGAAATCGGAATTGTATGAAGCCGGAGCGCTTTATGCGGCCATGAGCGGAAGCGGTTCGTCTGTTTATGGTATTTTTAAACAGGAAGTGAAATTGCCTGTTTTAGAAAAACAATTCCAGGTTTTTTACGGTATTTAATTTTAACGAATGTAATCGCGGTCTTCGTCGCTTAGGCCATCGGTTGGGTTTTCTTCTTCCTCAAAATTCCTCTCTTGATCAATTTTAGCTTTTGGTTTGCCCATTAAAAAGCCAATCAGCCATCCTAAGAAAAACATTCCGCCCAAAATGGCCAGCTTGGATACTTTGGCCTGGCCAAATAGCCAGAAACTCATTTCTTCATTATTATTCATCAAAATGATCGTTAATAAAACGGTGATGATGATGATGAATATGCTTTTTGCGCTCATGTTTAGTACGAATAGGTTAATCCAAACTCAAATATGGGACTTTGCCCGGTTTTTTCGGTACTAAAAATCATTTTACCGCCTGCTCTGAAATTTGGCAGGTAAAATCTGAGAAGATTTACATCGGTACTCAATTCTACACCATAAGTTCTGGGCAAGTTTTTCTTGTTAGCGGTGATGTTCTCAAAATCGGCAAAAAAGCCGGCACTTAATCTTTTAATGTAGGCAAAAGGCCCTAACTCCCAATCTGGATAGGCAAATGGGAATCTATAATCGAGCAAAATGGTGTTTTTTAGTGGGTCGGGATTGTCTAAGCGATTATAACCGCTTACGGTTGGGATGTCTACTACAAATCTGTCGAAAGCGCTTCCTTTATTTTGCTGCCAATTGATACTGGCCGAGAAACTGTGATTTCTAAACAATCCGGGGGTGTAAAATATGCTTTGCAGACTCAATAAATCACCTTCAATTTGACTATCGAAAGGAAAATGCCGGTAATCAATCCGGTAATTATGGCCCCATCGTGGCGCTAAATCGCGGTTGCTTCTCCTACTGTTTTGGCTGTAATAAAACCCGTATCGCATCGGAAAGGCGATATATTCAATAATGGGAACTTGGTCTGGTTTGCTTTGAATTCCGTACCTGGAAGTATAACTGGTAGAAAACTCTAGTCCCAGGTTGGCATGCTGGCTCAGTTTATTGTATCGGAAAGGCACCGTTACATTGAATTGGGTTTCCTGTTCACGCCAGTTAACCTCTTGTAAAACATTATTAAATTCTACAAAAGCTCTTCGCGGTTTATCAGTATAATTTACATTTAGAATAGGATATAAAGCTTTATACGTAAACCCCACCTGGTATTCGCTGCCTCTTAAGCCAGAATCGTAGGCGTATCCGCCGTAAAAATCGAAGGTGTTTAATAAGTTATTGGAAATAGCTTTTAAGCCTATTTTCCAGTCGTCTGTGAAAAGATTGGTTCCTAAATTGGGTACAACACTATGAAAATTAAACAAGTGCTTAAAGGTTCCGTAAGGTTTTGAAGAGAAATTGTGGTGCGGAATTTTGTTAAAGTCGATAGGGTCGCCTTCTTTGGCAATGAGCGGTTTAGCGTAATCTATAAAATGATTTTTTAATTGAGATTGCGGGGTTTCTGCGAAGTCTTTTCTATGTAGTTCTGCGATATCGTAGCCATTTAGCTGGTAATTACTGAATATGAGCTGCTGGCTTGTTTCGTCAAAGGAAGGATAAAAGGCACCGTAAGCAGCTTCGGTGAGCTGGGTAATATTTCCCTGGTTATTTAAACGATAAATATTGTCTATCCCATTGTAATGGGCTTTAAATAAAATGTCATCGCCGGCATAAGTGGGCCGGGCAATAAGTTGAGGCTGGTATGGAAGTTTAATGCGCACTTCTTTGGTTTCCAGATTAACTTCTTCTATGGCCTTGCCCAATTGGGTAACACTTAAATACACGATTCTTTTCCCTGAAGCATGGTATTGCGGGGTTTGAAGAATTCCGCTATCCAAATTGGCATATCGGGCTATTTCTGTACCGGTTTTTGCATCTAACTCTACCAAAGTCATTTGATTGCTGAAATTAACCTCAATGGCTGCAATCTTTTGTCCATCGGGAGATAAAGCAGGAGAAAAAAGTCGGGAGCGATGTGTGATTTGTTCGTACTTTTTGGTTTGCAGATCGTAGGTGCATATCACATTAAAATTACGTTTGCCATAACGCAGGTCTTCTCTCAGTTCGTCCCAAATTATTTTCCCTGCAGCATAATCCAGGTGAGCCTCCTGCTGAATACCGATCCGCAACAATATTTTCTCATTGCCTTCATTATCTACTTTAACCACTGCTGCGGTATGTGTTTTACTGCGTTTAAGCGCAATAATTTCTTGATTGTTGATGCGTTTGGGCAATAGATAATCTTCAGGAATAGTATCTTTTCTGGTGTTTATGCCCGGGTAAAGGGTAGTGGGGGTTTTCTGGAGCTGATCTGTCCATAATTCTTTCAATTCTGCCAGTGTAGCATTATGCCATTGTTTGGTAGTAAGGCCGGTGTATTTTTTGCTGGTATAGCTTAAGTTGAAAAATCTACCCGGGTTTCTGGCTATATCATGCATCAGGGTATCTAAAATTAGCGGTCCGTGGTCTCTCCTTATTTTGCCCACCATAAAGTAACCTAGTGGATAATATCCGGGAGTACGGTCTTTATAAGATCCTAAATAGTTTTTCGAGTACGAAAAATCGCGACCATTAAGCAAATTGGCTCTGAACGGCATTTCCCAGCTAGGCTGTCGTCCGCGGCCGGCTGTAGACAATATGGTTTCGGTAAGTACGGCGTCGCCTTCAAAAAACCAGGCGGGCAAACTGATTCCAAAAATGGCAAAAGCCAATGATTCAAATAACGGAGCTTTCATGCCGCCGGTTAATTTATCAAACTGAACCACGTGTCTAAGTTCATGGATGGCCAGGCTGTTTAGCCAGTCTTGGTAATCAAATTCCTGACCCGGCGTTGCAAAGAATTCAGACCGGCGGGGAGCCAGTTGAACAAAGCCGTTTGACTCTACGGTTTGGTTCTGTAAAATGATGGTAATGTTCTTCGGTTTTTTGTTTAGTGAGTGACTGATTTTGGCAATCATATAATCGAAAGTATTGGCCATTCGCTGGGCTTCTTTTTCGAGTGGGCTAGGGTAGAGGATTTGGAAATTTTCGGTATTAATTTGTCGCCATTTTATACCCGGAGGATTTTGTCCGCCGTCTAAAATCTGTGCTTTTACTATACCTAAATTAATTATTAAAAATAGTGTAGTTAAATAACTGATTAATAGCTTTTTATTTTTATAAATATGCTTGTAAATAATCATTTGCTATTAATTTTAGTATTTTTAATTGTTTTATTTAAACTAATACTTTTTTATTTTATTATAATTAACTGATTAACAGTTTATTGTGATTAATATTTTTAGTGATAAAAAGAAGTAAAAATGCTTATAAATGGTGTGTTTTCTTCTTTTTGCTTATTATTCAATATTACAATTTAAAAACGAGTTTTGCTTATAAACTACTATTAATTTAAACTCATTTTTATTCAATTTATTGCATTTCCCTTACTTTAAAATTGGACTGATTAAGTAATGGAAGAAGCGCTTGGGCAGGTTAAAATACGGGCTTGGTTTAACAGAAATTTAAGACTTTTTTTTGGTCTGTTTAGGAGGTGATTTTAGGCCCCAATCTGTGCCCCTACCCCAGGCTACATTTCTAATTTTAAATCGCGATAGCTATTAAATTAGAGGGTATGCAACCGTTTCTTTAAGCGCCGTTTCTCTAATTTGTTTTTAATTACCGGAAAAAGGAAGATGGTAATCATCACTATTCCGGCACCCATATAAAAACCGGCAGTCATTTGTTCTCTTTTGCCGAAAAACATAAATGCAAGAATGATGCCGTAAACCGGTTCGAGATTGGTAATGAGGGCTACCCGGAAAGCCGTTAACTCTTTCATTACCGAAACGCCGGCCACATAAGCCCCAGAAGTGCAAATGGTGCCCAATAGGAGCAGATTGATTAAATCTGCGCTGTTCAGCTTCATGGCAGTATTAAAGCCACCTGTAAATAGCATATACAAGGTAACCCAAAACCAGGCACCAATTAGTTCGTAAAACCCAATAATAGCTGCCGGACGGTTTTTTACTTGCTTGCTGTTGATGATGGAGAAAATACTGGCACAAAAGGCACTCATTAATCCGAAAATAATACCCAGGGTATATTGAGTTTCGAATTTAAAGATGAGGAATATGCCTGCAATGATAAACAGGCCGGTGACCATTTCTAATTTGGAAATTTTCTTGTTGCCCAAAAGAGGTTCCAGAATAGCCGTAAACAGGGTTAAAGCTGATAAACAGACCAAGGCCACTGATACGTTTGCCGATTTGATGGATTGGAAGAATAAAATCCAATGTGCGCCTACTACAGCTCCTGTAAAGAATAATTTTAAAAAGGTTTCTTTGCTGATGCTGAAATTTGTTTTGGTGATTTTAAAGTATATCCAAAGCGTAATAAAGGCAATGAGTACCCGGTACCAAACCAAATGAACAGAAGAAATAGAAATTAAGGCGCCCAAAATGCCGGTAAACCCCCACACTATCACGGTAAGGTGTAAAATGAGCAGGTTCTTGTTTAATTCTGTAAAGTTCTTTTTGTTTAGCATTATTTGGGTGCTTTTTTCATCAAGTATAACCCCAGCGTGCCGAAAATAAGGTTGGGTATAAATACCGCAATTAAAGGATGCAAACCACCTTTTAAAGCAAACATATTGGCAAATTGCATGAATAGGATGTAAGCAAAACTTAATAAAATACCCAGACCCAGCGATAGGCCCACGCCACCCCGTACTTTACGAGACGAAAGTGAAACACCCATTAGCGTAAGCACAAAAGCCGATAGGGGATATACAAAACGCTTGTATTTTTCTAAAAGCAGGTTATCCATTACCCCGGTACCTCTTATTTCCTCTTTTCGAATCCGGTCATTCAGCTCACGCATGTTCATGGCTTGGTAAACGTTATCGTATAATTCAAAATCGGTTGGACTCATATCCAAAATCGTATCTTTCTTCTGTCCGGTGGTCATTTTTTCTCGCAAGCCATTGATAGAACGTACCGAATAATTCTCTATACTCCAGCTTCTTTTCACAGAATCCCAGGTAATGCGGTCGGCTACTAATTTTTCTTTGAGTTCCTGACCTTTAAATTTTTCGAGCGTAAAGCGATATCCTAGTTTGGCATTATTGTCAAAATTCTCTACATACACATAGGTGTTTTTGTCTAAGCGCATATGGGTATGCATTTTAGAATTAGAAGTTACCGGGTCGATGTAGGTGTTTTCGAAATCTATCTTTAGCTGATTGGTTTCGGGGATAATGAACAAGTTGAATGTCAGTGTGGTGATAAATATAATACTTGATGCGATGAAATAAGGGCGTAAAAAACGCTGAAAGCTAGCGCCTCCACTCAGAATCGGCACAATTTCTGTTTGGTCGGCCATTTTAGCCGTAAAGAATATTACCGCAATAAAATTGATAAGTGGCGATAGCATATTGAGGTAAAAAGGCACTAATCCGGCATAATACTGAAAAACGATTTTGCTGAAAGGTGCCTTATACTCTAAAAAATCGTCCAGTTTTTCAGAAATATCAAAAACTACGATGATGATGGTAAAAATACCCAGAGTAAACAGAAATGTACCCAGGTATTTCTTAATAATATACCAATCAATAATTTTAATTCTATCCATTATAAACGTTGAGCCATTTGCTTCACCATTTTATTCTTCCAGTCGTAAAATTCGCCCGAAATAATTTTCGCTCTGGCCTCTTTCATTAACCACAAATAGAAATGCAGGTTATGAATAGAGGCAATTTGGGCACCCAATATCTCTTTAGATTGCACCAAATGTCTAAGATAAGCTTTCGTATAGTTTTTATCGGCAAATAAATCGCTATCCGCTTCCAGCGGAGAAAAATCGTTTTTCCATTTCTCGTTCTGAATATTGATGGTGCCGTTGGCGGTAAATAACATGCCATTTCGGGCATTTCGGGTGGGCATCACGCAGTCAAACATATCCACGCCCAGTGCAATGTTCTCTAATAAATTAATTGGCGTACCCACACCCATCAGGTAACGCGGTTTTTCAACCGGTAAAATGCTGCAAACAATATCAGTCATTTCGTACATTTCTTCGGCAGGTTCGCCTACAGAAAGTCCGCCAATGGCATTGCCTTCGCGGTTAAAAGAAGCAATGGCTTCTGCCGATTTTACTCTTAAATCTTTATAAGTAGAGCCTTGGACAATCGGAAACAGGGTTTGATTGTATCCGTACTTTGGTTCGGTGCTGTCAAAACGGTCGCAGCATCTTTTCAGCCAGCGATGCGTCATTTCCATCGACTTGCGGGCATAAGTATAATCGCAAGGGTAGGGTGTACATTCATCAAAAGCCATGATAATGTCTGCTCCAATAGTTCGCTGAATATCCATCACGCCCTCGGGCGTAAACAAATGTTTAGAACCATCAATGTGTGAGCGGAAAGTAACGCCCTCTTCTTTAATTTTTCTAACCTCAGATAAAGAATACACCTGATAGCCGCCGCTATCAGTTAAAATGGGTAAATCCCAGCCGTTAAAACGATGTAAACCACCAGCTTGCTCTATGGTATCTAAACCAGGACGTAAGTATAAATGATAGGTATTCCCCAAAATAATTTGGGCTTTTATATCGTCTTTAAGCTCTCGCTGATGCACGGCTTTAACCGTACCTGCGGTACCCACCGGCATAAAAATAGGCGTTTGTATGGTGCCGTGGTCGGTGGTAATTTCACCTGCCCGGGCTTTGCTGTGTTGGTCTTTGGCTGCTAATGTAAACTTCATGCGTTTGTTGCGGAATTGGCCGCAAAATAGCAAAAAAATAAGCGTAGTGTTGGCTTTTAATTTCCACTATTTGAAGATAATCTGTTAAAAAAATAACAAATTTGCTCCCTAAATAAATCTACATGTTTGCCGATTATCTCCTCCTGACTTTATTTGTTCTGTTAAGCCTCTGTTTATTATTACAGCTTTATTATTCGCTGTTTGTGCATTTGCGTTTGGCCAGGTATCCGCTTAAATCGGCTACAAATACCAATCAGCATCCGGTTTCGGTCATTATTTGTGCAAGAAATCAAGCCCATCATTTAGTAAAAAACCTTCCGGAGATATTGGAACAGGATTATCCGGATTTTGAAGTGGTGGTGGTAAACGATTGTTCGTCAGACGATACTGAAGATGTATTACGCGATTTTGGCTTGCAATATCCACAACTTAAGGTGGTAGTTGTACCTCAGCACGACCGTTTTAGACGGAATAAGAAATTCGCCCTGACTATGGGCATCAAAGCTGCTCAGCATGAGCATTTATTGTTTACCGATGCAGATTGCCGTCCGGCTTCTAAAAAGTGGATTAAAGAGATGCAATCTGGCTTTAATGAGCCTACCGAATTGGTATTGGGTTATTCGGTGTATCCAAAACAGGCCGGCTTATTGAATGTATTACTGCGCTACGAAACTTTTGTTTCGGCACTCAATTACCTTTCTTTTGCTTTAAAAGGGAAAGCCTACATGGGAGTAGGGCACAATATGAGCTACCTAAAATCCGTTTTTTTTAAAGGAAAAGGTTTTGCCGAACATATGCATATCCCTTTCGGGGATGATCAATTATTTGTTAAACAGCACGCCAATAAAAGCAATACAAGGATAGAAATCAGGCCTACAGCCCAGGTAATGGCACCGCTTTACACAGGATTTGGTTCATTTTTTAAACAACAAATCAGGCAGATGCAGGTAGCCAATGCGTATAAACCTGCTGCACAGTTTAAATTGAGCTTACAAGCTGCATCGGCTATTCTTTTTTATGGTTTGTTGATTACTTTATTGATTTTAGGATTCGATTGGCGCATAATTCTGGCTTTTTACCTGCTTAGATTAGTGGTTCAATTCGCTATCAATTTTAAGATTTTTAAACGTTTAAGCTTAAAAGAGCTCAAATGGTGGTTTCCTATTTTAGATTTGATTCATTATATTTATATACTCGTCCTCGGTATTGCGTTTCTATTCAATACTAAAACTCAATGGAAATAAACCAGCATTTTTCTGAGAATGCCAAAAATGACTATGCTTTGGTTTTAAGAGCCATAGATGGCGACCAGAAAGCTTTTGCAGATATCATGGACCGGTATAAGGATTCCATTTATTACATGCTGCTTAAAATGGTGAGTAATAAAGAGGATGCCATGGACCTGACCGTAGAAACCTTTGCCAGAGCTTTTGAAAAACTGGATAGCTATAAGCCGGAATTTGCATTTAGTACCTGGCTTTTCCGTTTAGCGTCTAATGGTTCTATTGATTATATACGCAGGAAAAAGCTTAATGTGGTTTCTTTAGATTTATATGACCAGCAAGGTAATGATAAGTCGATTTTTGTACGCTCAGACACACCAAATCCCGAAGAAAAATCTATCCGTAAACAACAAGATGAATTATTAAAAGCCATTATAGACAAATTGCCAAATCGCTACCGCATCCTGATTAATTTGTATTATTTTGAAGAATTATCAGTAGAAGAAATAGCTTTGCAATTAGATTTACCCAGAAATACGGTTAAAGGGCAGTTAGCCCGGGGCCGCGATTTTATGCATAACATATTAAAACGTAACAAAAAGTCAGGATTTTGAACCCCAGCGCAGCCCTCATTTTCGAATATTTTAAAGATTTAAGTCCTGAACAAAAACGTCAATTTGAACAATTAGACGAATTGTACCGTTTCTGGAACGCCCAAATTAATGTGGTATCCCGTAAGGATATTGATATGCTTTACCTGCATCATGTGCTGCATTCTTTAAGTATTGCTAAAGTAATGGCCTTTTTACCCGGCGAAAAAGTATTGGATGTGGGTACCGGAGGCGGTTTCCCCGGTATACCGCTTGCCATTATGTTTCCCGAAACGCATTTTCATTTGGTAGATTCTATTGGTAAAAAGATTAAAGTGGTTCAGGAAGTAGTAAATGCCCTTGGATTGAAGAATGTAACCGCTACTCATGCCCGTGCCGAACAAATAGCCGGGCCGTTTGATTTTGTGATTTCACGTGCTGTTACCCAGCTCAAGGATTTTTATCCTTGGATTAGAACTAAAATCCGCCCCGGCGGCAAAAATACTTTGGCCAATGGGGTGCTGTATTTAAAGGGCGGAGATTTAGCAGAAGAAATCGCCGCTTCTGGCCTAAAAGGGGTAGAAAAATATCCTATAGTTAAAATATTTTCTCCAGATTTTTTTATTACCAAATACGTTCTTTATTTTCAGGCACAATAATTTAATGTGTCTGATTTCTACCAATTGGCTTTAACCCAGGTTCCTGGGGTTGGCAGTGTTACCGCACGGGCCTTATTGGCTCATTTTGCAAATCCTGAAGCAATTTTTAAAGCTTCTATCCGGCAATTGGCGGAAGTAAATGGGATTGGTCCGCAGTTGGCGCAAAACATCCGCTCTTTTAAAGATTTTGACCGGGTAGAAACCGAGTTGCAATTCATCGAAAAACATCAGATTCAAACACTTTTTATTACCGATGATGTCTATCCAAAACGTTTGGCTCAATGTTATGATGCGCCTGTATTGCTGTATTACCGGGGTACGGCCAATTTAAATCAACAAAAAGTGATTAGTGTGGTGGGTACCCGCAGCGCTACGGCTTATGGTAAAGAGTTATGCGAAGAATTACTGGATGCCTTAAAAGAACATCAGCCATTGGTGGTTAGCGGTTTAGCTTATGGTATTGATAGTATGGCGCACAAAAGCTGTTTAAAGCATCATTTAGAAACCTTGGGCGTACTGGCGCATGGTTTGGACCGTATTTATCCGGTGGCCCATCGTGGTTTAGCGCAAAAAATGATGGAGAATGGCGGTTTATTAACCGAATTTCCTTCGCAAACCAATCCCGACAGGGAAAATTTTCCGAAACGTAACCGCATTATTGCCGGCCTGGCTGATGCCACCATTGTGGTGGAGGCGCATAGCAAAGGTGGAGCATTAATTACTGCCGAACTGGCCAATAATTATAACCGTGATGTTTTTGCTTTTCCGGGCCGTGTGCATGATGAGCAGAGTTGTGGCTGTAATTATCTTATTAAAACCAATCGGGCCAACCTGATTACCAAAGCAGCAGATTTGGAGTATTTATTGGGTTGGGATAAAAAGAATAAATCGGATAAACGACAAATGAGCATGCCTCTTAACCTCAATCCGGATGAACAAATGCTGTTTAATGTATTGCTTGAAAAACCTCAAATGGCCATGGAAGAGCTTATGATGGCCACCAGCTGGCCTTTAAGCAAATTGGCAGTATTGGTGTTAGCACTAGAAATGCAGGGATTGATTGTTGCTCTGCCGGGTAAAATGTATCAGCTAACGCGATAAAAGAAGTCGTGGAGACTTCATTTAATCTTTAAGCAATCCTAAAAAAGAAAGCAAGGTATTGTAAGGTTTAGACCAGGTACGCTGATAACGCAATGGGCCGCCCAATACCCTTTTATAGAAATCTTTATGTCTGGCATTAAAAATGTCGTTAATCTCCTGTTTAAGATTTCGTGTTCTAATTCTTTTAGAGTTGTGTCTAATGCGGTATTTATAACCAATAATGGGCAGTTTAACCAAATCTCCGCCATCTTTTAACATAGAAATCCAGAAATCCCAGTCTTCTCTGCCCAGTAATTCTGTACAATAACCGCCAATTCTTTCCCAGTCCGATTTTCTGTAAAGTGCACAAACGCTCAAAAGGTTCTTCCTGGCCAATAAGCTTAAATCAAAAGCGGGCAGAATAATTCTTCCGGTTTTGTTGCCAAAAAATTCACCTTCGGCAGTCACCACTTTTACTTCCGGTCGGGCTTCCAACACTTTTACGGCTTCTTCAATATAATGCTCACAAATCATATCGTCAGAGTCAACGGGCAGAATATAAATGCCTTTTGCCATTGATATACCCAGATTTCTGGCCACCGATACGCCCTGGTTTTTTTGCTGATACAATGATATGTTTTTATGGGTTTTAACGTAGCTTTCGGCTATGTCAACAGATTGATCGCTTGAGCCATCATCAACCAAGATAATTTCAATATTTTGATAAGAAGAGGACAGTACCCAATCTATGGTTTGAGCTAAATAGTCTTCAGAATTATAGAAAGGGATGATAACCGATACCAGTGGATTCATTTTTTATGGATTAGATTTATTTGAGAAACGATTATTATATCTTATCCCGTCGCTTTAAAAATTTCTGAAAATAGTATTTAATAGGATTGGTGTATTTTAACATTTTCCAGGGTCTGCTGCCATGGGGTTGATGTAAAACAGGCGTATCAAGCAATACATAATTACTATACCCCAATTCAATAGATTTCATAGAAATAGACACGTCGTACCAATCTTTCGTATCATTCAAATTCATGAAAGAATAGTCTTTTAAAAAGGGAATAGTTAATAAAGTACAGCAAAAACTCAAGCTTCTTTTGGTATTGATGATCGGATTTTTTTCTGTTTTAAATTTTAGATAGGGGAAGTTCACCACTCCTTTTTCATCTACCGTAATGGCTCCAATCATTCCGGCATTTGCTTCCTTTTTTGACCACTCAATCATCTTTTCAAACGTATCGGGTTGAACCGTTACATCAGATTCTACAATAATTAAAGGTAAATTCTCTTGTATGGATTTTTCCTGGGCATTTTGTAATACTAAACGATAGTTTGGCGATGGATGATTGGTGATGTCTTCGAGGTGAATCAATTCAAAATCGTAAGTTTTTTTAGCTTCTTCTAAAGCCTTTTTAGTTTCAGGGGTGCTAAAATCGTTGTACACAATATGCTTTACCTGATAGGTGCTCTTAGCGATAGCTTTAATAGTTTCTAAAGTAGTTTCTATAGAGTTTTTTACCGGAGTAATGGCTATGGCTTGTATCATACACTGATTTTGAATGCTAAGTTAGGAGATTTAATGGCGATTTTGTTTTGAAAAATTTAGGCCTTTTTTCTGTTCTCAAAAAATGCAGCAATCGTGGCCAGGTCAAAAGAATTTAAACACATTTCTTTTGTTAAGCCGCCTTTGCGGCCGATGAGTACGCCATAATGCATATCATAAAAACCTTCGGTACGGTGGGCATCGGGATTGATGGAAAGCATTACGCCTTTTTCAAGTGCGTATTGATGCCAGCGCCAGTCTAAATCTAATCGCAGCGGGTTGGCATTAATTTCAATCACCACGCCATTGGCAGCACAGGCATCAATTACTTTTTTATGGTCGATAGGATAACCGCTCCGGCTCAATAATAATCTCCCGGTAGGGTGCCCCAAAATGGTGGTAAAAGGATTTTCAATGGCTTTAATTAGTCGTTCGGTGGCTTTTTCTTCTGTCATTTTAAGTACTGAGTGCACCGAAGCCACCACAAAATCGAAACTAGCCAATACTTCCGGGCTGTAATCGAGACTGCCATCGTACAAAATATCAGATTCTATGCCCTTAAAAATACGGAAGGGTGCCAATTTTTGGTTCAATTGGTCAATTTCGCGTTGCTGGGCGGCTACCCGCATTACATCGAGGCCTTTGGCATAAAAAGCAGATTTAGAATGGTCGCAAATGCCTAAATATTCCAGCTTTAGTTCATCACGGCAAAACAAGGCCATTTCTTCGAGGGTATTTACACCATCGCTCCAGGTGCTGTGGTTGTGTAAACTGCCTTTTAAATCGGTTTCTTTAATGAGCTGCGGTAATTGTTTTTGCTGGGCCAGGCTCAATTCATTGGCGCCTTCGCGAAGTTCGGGTTCTACAAAATCGAGTCCGGCAATGCTGTATATTTCCAATTCAGACTTTCCAGAAATGTCTTTACCCACCAAGTATTTTTCTAATTCGGCAACATGTTCAACATTTCCGGTGCTTTGAATCAGTTCCCAGCCAAAATCTGATGGGTGGCAGAAATGGAATTGAATGGGTACGCCATCTTCGGTATGTACGTAGTTTTTATCGTCTAAAACAATATTCAGGTTGTTGGGTAGTGTTGTTTTTTTGAAATCTGTTGGGATTAAACCCATTAAAACATCTACCTGGTCTATAATTTCTAAACGGCGGCGGTAATTACCCGTTAAACTTAGCGGTACGTTGGGGAAAGCATTTTTTAAATCTAAAACCAGTTTTTCGGCTAGGTGTTCTACTTTGGCGTAGAGCATACGGCCATTGCTGGCCATTTTAAACTCAATTACTTTGATTATTTCGTCCTGCGTTTTAAGACCGAACCCTTTGGCCTCAATCAGGCGATTTTCATTGCAGGCATATAATAATTCGCCAACGCTTTCAATGCCCAGGTCTTTCCAGATAATGCCCACTTTTTTTGGTCCGATACCTTTAATCTGCAATATTTCTATTACTCCCGGTGGCGTTAGTGCTATTAATTCTTCCAATTCGGCAATATGTCCGGTTTGAATCAATTCATAGATTTTGGCCGCCGTACTTTTGCCAATGCCTTCCATGCTGCTCATTTCTTCTAAACTTTTTTGGGCGATGGAGAAAGGGAGCTTATCTACTTTAAAGGCAGCATTGGCTACCGTGCGGACTTTAAACGGATTTTCTTCGTGTAAATCCATGATCTGGCTAAACAGGCGAAGGGTGCGGGCAATGGTTTTGTTTTCCATGGTATTCAAAAATAAAAAAAGCCCGCCGATTAATCGGGGGGCTTTTGGAAATAAATTATTTGATCAACTTATTTTATCACCACCTCATAAGGCAAACGGGCCTGTATGCCGCTGGTTTTAATTAAAGCTTTCATTTGCTGGTAATAGGCATAATTTTCGCCCAATTCTTGTTTGGCAAAATAAGTACGAATATTATCGGCCGAAGTGCCAAAAAACTCTTTAAAAGGATCTTTCTGGCTAGGATAGGCCACCAGTTTATAATCTTTAATACCGGCTTTTTTAGCTGCAGAACGGATGGCATCATCAATATTGCCTAAACGGTCTACCAGGCCAATGCCAAGCGCTTCTTTGCCGCTCCAAACACGTCCCTGGCCAATACTGTCTATATAGGCAGGCGATTTTTTTCGTCCCTGGCCCACTTTTTCGGTAAAGGTTTTATAAATCTGGTTTACTTCCTGCTGAATAATCATGCGTTCGGCCTCGGTTAACGGGCGTGTAACGCTGATATCTGCAAATTTGCCGGTTTTAACGCCATCGAAAGTGATTCCTAATTTATTGTTGAAGAATTTTTTCATGTTTGGAATGATGCCAAAAACCCCGATAGAGCCGGTAATGGTATTGGGCTGGGCAAAAATAGAATCGGCAGCACAGGCAATATAATAACCGCCCGATGCGGCTACATCGCCCATAGAAACTATAATGGGTTTTACCTTTTTAGTTAATTCTACCTCTCTCCAAATTACATCGGAGGCCAGGGCGCTGCCGCCCGGAGAATTGATACGTAATACTACCGCTTTTACTTTTTTATCGGTTCTGGCTTTTCTAATCGCTCTGGAAATACGTTCAGAACCCATACTTTCGTCATTACCTTCGCCGCTTACAATTTCGCCAACGGCATACACCACGGCAATGCGGTTTTGCGAAGTAGAAGGGTTTTCTTGTGCAACTGAAGTATAATCGGCAATAGCCACCGAATTTAAATCTTTGGTTTGAGCAATCCCGGTCAGGTTTTTCAGTTCGCTCAATACCTCATCCTTATATTTTAAACCATCTGCCAGTTTGTATTTTACCGCATCGCCGGCGGTTCTTACCAAGGCCTGATCTGCAATAATAAAGAGCGAATCTTTAGCAATTTTGCGACTTTCGCCGATTTTTTGGAGATAATGATCATACAATGAGCCTAAAAAGGAAGTGACTTGATTGCGATTGGCATCACTCATCTTATCTAAAATAAAAGGCTCTACCGCACTTTTATAGGTACCTACTTTAATAACCTGCGCTTCAATTTCTAGTTTATCTAACGCACCCTTAAAAAACATAATTTCTGAACTAAATCCTCTAAAATCTATCATTCCCTGAGGATTTAGGTAAATTTTATTGGCTACAGAGGCCAGGTAATATGCACTTTTGGTGTATACTTCGCTATAAGCTAAAATAAATTTGCCCGATTTTTTAAAATCCAAAAGGGCATTTCTAATTTCTTCAATACCCGCATATCCAGACTGGATATACGAAACATCGAGGTAAATGCCTTTAACTTTATTATCGCTTTTAGCGTTCTCAATACTTAACAGTATATCATTTAAACCGATGTTTTTATCGCTTTCAAAGCCTAAAAAATCAATATTCTCGAAAGGATTTTTAGAAGTTCTTTCTGTAATGGGATAATTCAGGCTGATATGCATCACCGAATTTTGTTCTACCGCAACCTTGGTTTCTTCGCCAGCGGTACTTACTATGCCTACCACGGCAAATACAACAAGCAAAATCAGTACAAAGAATGATAATATAACCCCTAACATGGAGGCAAATACGAATTTGAAGAATTCTTTCATTGGGTTGTTTATTTTATAATTGCGAAGTATTTACATTTATAAGAGATTTAATCAGCAAATTTGTTACAAATATCTAGTTAATGGCGGTCGTTTTTTTATTGTTGGGGAGTAATATTGGCGATCGTTTGGGCTTTCTGGGCGATGCTTACCGAAAATTGGACAATGAAGTAGGCCCGGTGCTAAAATCTTCGGCCTTTTATCAAACTGCGGCTTGGGGCAAAACCGATCAGCCAGATTTTATTAACCAGGTGTTGAAATTGGAAACCAAATTAACTCCAAGGCAGGTTTTAGATACAATTTTAGCAATAGAAATACAATTGGGCCGTGAACGGGCCGAAAAATGGGGTTCGAGAACCATTGATATTGATATATTATTTTATGATCAGGATGTTATAGATGAACCTGATCTGAAAATTCCTCATCCAAATTTGCACGAAAGAGCATTTACATTAGTACCTTTAATAGAAATTGAGCCAAATTGCTTTCATCCGGTGCTCCAAAAACCGGTTATGGAACTATTGACCAAATTGAATGACCGACTTTTTGTTCAGAAACTAAACCTTTAAGCATGACCAAAGCTGTTAAAACTCCGCAATCAGGGCCTGAGATTAGTTTGGCTTATTTACATGATATTGCTGACGGAAGTAATGAGTTTATGGTAGAGATGATTGATATTTTTCTGCAACAAACTCCCGATTATCTGAATCAAATTGAGCGGGGCATTGAAATTGGTGATTGGGCTACTGTGGCTGAGATTGCTCATAAAATAAGGCCTACTTTTGCTTTTATTGGGGTAGACGAAGCTAAAGAAGTGATGGCTGTAATTGAGCATAAAGCCCGTTCGGGTGAGAATTTAGAAAGTATAGCACCAGAATTTAAAGAATTTAAAACCCTCAGTACCGGCGTACTTAATAAATTGAGTGATATCAGGAATGAATTGTTGGGTTAATTAAGGTTCCTAAATTGCTTTAAGGGTGTATTCGTAACTCTCCATAATTAGATTGGCCAATAGTTTTTTACAAGCTTCATCAACTTTTGCACGGGCGATATTTTCATCCGCAGCTTCAATTTCCAAACTGATGTGTTTGCCTATACGTACCTGCTGAATTTCTCCCAATCCCATGTTTTTCATGCTTCCGGTTACGGCTTTACCTTGTGGATCTAAAATTTCTTTTAAAGGCATTACATT
The DNA here is from genome assembly GCA_964516035.1 of uncultured Sphingobacterium sp. GTDB lineage: Bacteria > Bacteroidota > Bacteroidia > Sphingobacteriales > Sphingobacteriaceae > JAIPAN01. The sequence goes on along the minus strand of CAZFAE010000005.1, from coordinate 5,238 downwards.
AATTTCTGCGCTGAATTTCATTTTTTGATATTGGATTGGATGATGGACAATAGTAAATAGGTAAATATAATTACCGGTATGGCTGCAAATTTAAAAATTAAGAGCAATATGAGCGCTATAATTAGCAACAGGTAACGAAAAATATTCTGGCGTAGATCCCAGCTTTTAAATTTAAGCGAGAATAGCGGAATTTCTGATACCAGCAATAAACTCATCACGATAGTAAAGCTTACTAAAAATGCCGGATGAAACATGATTTCATAAGTCATTAAAGAAGCATCGACTAAAATAAATGGTAGTGAAGCCACCAATAAAGCATTGGCTGGCGTAGGTAAACCGATAAAGTTCTCGGTCTGGCGGGTATCTATGTTAAATTTTGCTAAGCGAAGCGCAGAAAATATCGCAATTAGAAAAGCAGCATAGGGCAGGTAAGGGTTTACCGCCGGAATTTGTTTAAATAATTGGAAGATAATCACAGAAGGTAAAACACCAAAACTCACCACATCTGCCAAAGAATCCAGCTCTTTGCCAATTTCGCTATAAGCTTTAAGCAAACGGGCCGTCATTCCATCAAAAAAATCGAAGATAGCAGAAATGCCAATGGCATAAGCGGCTAACAACAACTGATTTTCAAAGGCCAATACCAAACCCACGCATCCGCTAAACAAATTTAAACAGGTAATGGCGTTTGGGATATGTTTTTTCATTTTATAGTATTGAGTAGTTAGTAATTAGTATTTAGCTTTAGGACTGTAATTTTTCAATTTGTAATCGATGAGGTTTAATTCAAATTAGTCTAAATACTAACTACTATGTACTAATTACTAATTAGCTATTCATCGATACCAAAAACTCTTCGTTACTTCTGGTGCCTTTCATTTGTGCCTGTAAAAACTGCATGGCTTCCTGAGAATTCATGTCGGCCAGATGGTTACGTAAAATCCAGATGCGCTGCAGGGTTTCTTTATCCAATAATAAATCGTCTCGGCGGGTGCTTGAAGCTGTTAAATCAATAGCCGGGAAAATACGTTTGTTAGACAATTTACGATCTAATTGTAGTTCCATGTTACCGGTACCTTTAAATTCTTCGAAAATAACCTCATCCATTTTAGAACCGGTTTCTGTTAATGCCGTAGCCAAAATGGTTAACGAACCGCCGTCTTCAATATTACGGGCTGCACCAAAAAAGCGTTTAGGCTTGTGTAAAGCGTTAGCATCAACACCACCCGATAAAATTTTACCCGAAGCAGGCGCCACGGTATTATAAGCTCTGGCCAAACGGGTAATAGAATCTAATAAAATAACCACATCATGACCGCATTCTACCATTCTTTTGGCTTTTTCCAAAACAATGTTGGCAATTTTTACGTGGCGTTCTGCCGGTTCGTCAAAAGTAGAAGAAATTACTTCGGCACGTACACTGCGGGCCATATCGGTTACCTCTTCAGGCCGTTCATCAATCAGTAAAATAATTAAATATACTTCCGGATGATTCTTTGCTATCGCGTTAGCCACATCTTTTAACAACATGGTTTTACCTGTTTTAGGCTGGGCCACAATTAAACCACGCTGACCTTTACCAATTGGGGTAAATAAATCGATAATGCGGGTAGACTGATTAGTGGTATCTGTAAACAGGTTTAAACGTTCTGAAGGAAATAAGGGAGTTAAAAAATCAAAAGGAACACGGTCTCTTACTTCGGCAGGTACACGGCCGTTGATAGATTCTACACGTACCAATGGGAAATATTTTTCGCCTTCTTTTGGAGGGCGCACACTTCCACGAACGGTATCGCCGGTTTTTAAACCGAATAATTTGATTTGAGATTGCGATACATAAATATCATCTGGAGATGATAAATAGTTATAATCTGAAGAGCGTAAAAAACCATAACCATCAGGCATAATCTCTAAAATACCCTCATTAACAATGGCATTATCAAAATCAAGATTCAGTTCCTCTCTTTTAGAAAGTGGTTTATTGGGTTCCTGCTGGCGGCGTTCCGGACGTGCTGGTTGCTCGCTTGGCAGGGGGGGGTCTCTAAATTCAGGGGTACTTATTTGTTCAGAAATAGATTCAGTTGCTGTTTCGGCTACCACTTCCACGGCAATTGGGTCTTCTACGGGTATTACTTCTTCTACCGAAGCTTCAAACAGGGTATCGTCATCCAATGGTACCTGCGGTTTAGGTTTAAGCAATTCAATTTTAGGGGTACGAATGCGTTTGCGCACTTTACCATCTGCAGATTCATCAGCAGGGGTGTTTTCTACAGCCGGTCCGCCTTGAATGGTTAAAATTTGAGTAATGAGTTCGGGTTTACGCAAGGTATCTACCTCGTTTACACCTAAGCCTGCAGCAATTTCACGAAGCTCTGAAACGAGCATGTCGTTCAATTTATCTATATCCAGCATTAAATATGTATATGATGTTAAGGGATTATTTATTTTTAAGATTTATCCGAAATACGCAGGGGCCAAAGATTGAATTTATAATTAAGAAAAAAGGCGATTTTCCTGATAAAGAGGATAAATTGAGATAACAACACAATGGTATGCATTTATTTCAATAATTTCAAAAAAAATTAAATTTTCTTTAGCCACCTTCTTTTAATTATTTTCGTTCAAAATCTAAAATCCATGACCCGCAATCAAATCATTGAACAAATACGCAAAAAACGTTCCTTTTTATGTGTGGGTTTAGATACCGACCTGGATCTGATTCCCGATTGTCTAAAAAATCATCCCAACCCGGTAGTAGAATTTAATAAACGTATTATTGAAGCTACCGCAGATTTGTGTGTGGCCTATAAACCCAATACCGCTTTTTACGAAAGCCGGGGAGTAAAAGGCTGGCAAGATCTGGTGGCTACCTCAGCTTTAATTCCTAGAGATTGTTTAAGTATAGCCGATGCCAAACGTGGCGATATTGGCAATACCTCTACCCGCTACGCACAGGCTTTTTTTGATGTTGCCCTTTCAGGGATGGATTTTGATGCTGTAACCGTTGCGCCTTATATGGGAAGCGATTCGGTAAAGCCCTTTTTAGCTTTTAAAGATAAATGGGTGATTTTATTAGCATTAACTTCTAATGAGGGCAGCTCAGATTTTCAGAATTTGCAGCAGAACGATATGCATTTATTTGAATCTGTGATACAAAAAGCGAATACTTGGGCGGGAGCAGAGCAATTGATGTTTGTGGTTGGCGCCACCCGTGGCGAAGCTTTCAAAATCATTCGTAAGCATGCCCCTGATAATTTTCTCTTGGTTCCAGGGGTAGGAGCCCAAGGCGGTAGTTTAGCCGAAGTTTGCCAATACGGTATGACTAAAGATTGTGGTTTACTGGTTAATGCTTCCCGTTCTATTATTTATGCCTCCAAAGGCGATGATTTTGCCGAAAAAGCCCGTGAAGAGGCCTTAAAAATACAGCAGGAAATGGCATTGGAATTAGAGAAGATAAATTTTTA
>CAZFAE010000005.1:0-1674 GCA_964516035.1 uncultured Sphingobacterium sp. | reverse complement strand
TAAATTCAATCATGGAATTTACAGAAGACCTGTTGTATTATGTCTGGAAATCCAGAATGTTGCTGGGTCAAACACTTGGTACAACAGACCAACAGCCGATTACAATTACCCATTTGGGCTTGCACAATACCCATTCTGGTCCCGATTTTGAAAACGCATTATTAACCATTGGCGATACCCGCTGGGCCGGAAATGTAGAAATGCACCTCATTTCTTCCGATTGGTATAAACACCATCACCAGCAAGATTCGGCTTACGAAAACGTGATTTTACATGTCGTTTTCAGTCATGATCAATCGGTTTTTAGAAAAGATGGCACCGAAATTCCGGTGTTGGAGCTCAAAAATTACATTCCGCAAAATTTAATCAATACCTATCGGGATTTGATGGATTCGCAACATTTTGTGCCCTGTGCTGCTGCTTTGCCTGCTGTAGATTCTTTTTATGTGAACACCTGGCTTAACCGGATTTTAATAGAAAGACTCGAAGCTAAATCTGAGCAAATTCTGGAACTGGTAAAAGAACAAAAAGGCAGCTGGGACGATGCTTTTTACATTACTCTTGCCCGCAATTTCGGTTTCAAAAACAATGCCCTGCCTTTCGAATGCCTGGCTCGTGCATTACCCCAAACTTTATTGGCTAAACATAAAAACCAGCCTTTACAAATTGAAGCACTTCTCTTTGGGCAGGCGGGTATGCTGGCAAGTGATTTTACGGACGATTATCCTCAATTACTTAAAAAAGAATTCGAATTTTTTCAGAAAAAATATGCTTTGAAGCCCCTCGATGCCAGTTTGTGGAAATTTATGCGTTTACGTCCGGCTAACTTCCCCAGCATCCGCCTGGCGCAATTTGCGGCTTTGGTTATAAAATCCAACCATTTGTTTGCACAGGTTTTGGAAATAAAAAGTGTCACAGCACTTCGTGATTTATTTAACAATTTACCCATCCATTCGTATTGGACTAATCATTTCCGTTTTGATAAACCTGCCGAAGAAAAAAACAAACAGCCCGGAGATTTTAGCTTAGATAATTTGTTGATTAATTCTGTGGCCATATTCCTTTTTGCCTATGGTTTGCATCATGATAAAGAAGATTTAAGAGATCGAGCGGTGCAGCTTTTAGAACGGCTTCCGGCAGAGCAGAATCAAATTGTAAAACAATTTAAGCAATTGGGAGTAGGGGTAAACCATGCCGGAGATAGTCAAAGCTTGTTACAACTCAAAAAATACTACTGCGATGCCAAAAAATGTTTATCTTGTGGTATCGGAACCAAAATATTTAGCCCAAACCACCCATGATTCAGCGCATACTCACTTATTTTGAACGTCAATCTTTCGGGGTTTGTACCTATCTCGGAGAACGCCTGCACATCTCCATCTTCAAAATCAGGTTATTTTTTATTTATTCGTCGTTTTTGGCCGTGGGTTTCCCTTTTGTGATGTATTTACTGGCCGCTTTCGTGCTGGATATTCGCAATTATGTCAAGAGAGTTAAAAACGCTGTCAGAGATTTTTAATCGTTCAAAATTCGAGCAATATCTGTAAATCCTTTTTCAGCGGCTAAATCGCCCGGCGTTTTGCCATCGCTCATTCCGGACTTTACATCAGCGCCAGCTTCCAATAATAAAATAATCATTTCCAAATTTCCTTGGCTAGCGGCAATATGCAGCGG
>CAZFAE010000004.1:69826-71007 GCA_964516035.1 uncultured Sphingobacterium sp. | reverse complement strand
CCGGTTTTGGTTTTTTTGGCCTTGGGGTCTAATTGCAATTTATCAAACAGCACTTCGCCCAGTTGTTTGGGCGATGCAATATTGAAGCGCAGTCCGGCTTTTTCGTAAATGGATTTTTCGAGTTGAGCGATGTCGCTTTCCAATTGCTTGGAAGTATCTACCAAAGTCTGGCGGTCTACCCGAACGCCTTCGCGTTCCATATCAGCCAAAACGTAAATCAACGGATGCTCGATGTCGCTTAATAATTTATCGCCGTTTACGGGCGCCAATAAAGGCTCAAAAGTTTGCTTGAGCTGCAAAGTAATATCGGCATCTTCGGCGGCGTATTCTTTTATTTTTTCCAATTCCACATCACGCATGCTACCCTGGTTTTTGCCTTTGGCACCAATCAGGCTGGTGATGGAAACAGGAGAATAACCCAAATAATTTTCGGCCAGTATATCCATATTGTGGCGGCTATCTGGGTCGAGAATATAATGGGCAAGCATAGTATCGAATAACTGTCCCTTAATTTCTACATCGTACCATTTGAGTACCAGAATGTCGAACTTGATGTTTTGGCCAATTTTGGCAATATTTTCGTTTTCTAAAAGAGCTTTAAATTCCTGGACCATATTTTTGCACTCGCCCTGCTCGGCAGATACGGGCACGTACCAGGCTTCGCCGGTTTTAAAGGCGAAGGATAAACCTACCAATTCGCAATTATTGGCTTCGGTGCCGGTGGTTTCGGTATCGAAACAGATTTCTTTTTGTTGGCTAAGCAAAGCGATGAGTGCTGCCCGCTTTTCGGCGGTATCGGCCAGGTGATAGGTGTGCGGGGTGTTCTCTATATTTTTAGCCGATTTTACGGGCTCATCAAAAACGTCTAATTGCAGTTTATGGCTCAAAACCACTTCTATATCTACCGGGTTGCCGAATAAATCGGTTTGGCCGGCATGGTGTACCGGTGCGGCGGCAGGCTTGGCTTCGGCTACGCTAAATTCGTCGCCAAAAACACGTCGGCCCAAGGTGCGGAATTCGAGTTCGGCGAAAAGCGGTTCTAAAATTGTTCTGTCTGGTTCTTCAATTAATAATGATTCGGGGTCTAAAGCAACCGGGGCGTCTAAAATAATGGTGGCTAATTTCTTGGATAATAAACCCTGTTCGGCAAAATTTTCTACGTTTTCCCGCATCTTGCCTTT
>CAZFAE010000004.1:64091-69726 GCA_964516035.1 uncultured Sphingobacterium sp. | reverse complement strand
TCGGCTTCGTAACCGTCTGAACTAATTACCGGAATATTAAAGCCTTCAATTAAACGGATAATGTACGGTATGGCTTTGGCCAGGTCTTCGGGCATGGCTTCCCGCTGGGCTTTGTAGGCGGCAAATTCTATGTGGCGTTCTGTAGGTGCCGAGGTATCAAACACCACGGCCATATGGCTTGGTTTTTCTTTTTTGAGTACCTCCAGCAGTGTATTGGTAAAACCCATTACCGCCGAGGTGTTTAAGCCCGAAGCGGTAAAACGTGGATTTTTACTTAATGCAAAATGGGCCCGGTAGATGAGGGCAAAGGCATCTAAAAGAAAAAGTTTTTTCATAGTTTATTTAGCCGGATGAAATCGCAGCTCTCCAAATTTAAATAATCGGTACGGATATCCGGCTAATTTATTGCCGGCAATGGCAATCTAAAATATGGTCGTTTACCATGCCGGTGGCCTGCATGTGGGCATAGCAAATGGTGGTGCCAAAAAACTTGATGCCGCGTTTCTTCAAATCCTTGCTAATGCGGTCGGATAATTCGGTTCGTGGCTGAATTTCATTGAGACTTTTGAGATGGTTCACTATCGGTTTTTTATCAGGCAGGTATCCCCAAATAAATTCGGAAAAACTCCCGAATTCTTTTTGAATAGCCAAGAAAATTTGGGCATTGGTGATGGTGGATTGTATTTTTAAACGGTTACGGATAATACCTGCATCGAGCATTAATCGTTCAACATCATCCTGAGTAAATTGAGCTACTTTAAGGGCATCAAAATCGGCGAAAGCTTTGCGGTAATTTTCGCGTTTACGCAAAATGGTAATCCAGCTTAAACCGGCCTGGGCGCTTTCTAAAACTAAAAATTCAAACAGCGTTTTATCGTCGTAAACAGGCTTGCCCCATTCTTCGTCGTGGTATTTTACGTAAAGTGGGTCGGTGCCGCACCAGCCGCAGCGATTTAAATTGTCAATTGGTTTTTCGGCCATTTTATCGTATTAATTTTTAATCGTTTTAACGGATGTTTTCCACCTGTTTTTAACCCAAATGCGGGTAGTAATTTTTACTTCTTCAGAACTATCGGCCTCTTCTATCACTTCCAATACTTTGCTTAAGCCTTTTTTAGGCAAATAAGCATATTCTGCGGTAGCATGCCAGCAGCAGCCAGATTTACTGTAAGTCAGTAATCGTTTGCGCTGAGGGTCTACTTCAAATAAACCTATATTTTCTAGGGTAAGCTCTGTTAAATCTTCGTTTAACACGAATTTATTTAGGGTTTTATGGTACAAATACACCTCGTATGATGAGGATCCATAAGGCCCGTTATTGCCATTTCGCAACGCTAAATCTTCGGCCCCGTCAAAATTAAAGTCGGCAAATTTGAGCGGACTCTGTTCTTTTTGCAGAGAGATTATACTGCTCGATGGCAAACTATCTGCCTGAAAACATAAATCTTCAGCAAATAAGGTTTGAATAAGTTGCCCATTGGCTTTATCCATTAGCTGGATGTTGGCTTTGCCATGGCAACCACTTTCTTCATCGCAGGCCGCCACGGTAAAAATGGCCGTGTATTGATCAGAACTTTGCTTATCCGAAAAAGTAATTTGGCCGTAAGAAACGGCGTGGGAGGCAACTATAAGGCACAGAAAACTCATTAATTTTTTCATCATTCAAAAAATTAAAATTGCCTTCCTTAATTCAAATTAGGCGCACAATTCATCCCAATATTCTACCGCCCGGCGGTAATGTGGAATGACAATGGAACCCCCAACCAGGTTGGCAATCATGAAAATTTCATTCATCTCATCGGTATTTACGCCGGCTTCGTGACATTTACCCAAATGGTATTTAATGCAATCGTCGCAACGCAAAACCATAGAAGCCACCAAGCCCAGCATCTCTTTGGTTTTCACGTCCAGAGCACCATCAGCGTAGGTAGTAGTATCTAACGCAAAAAAGCGCTTGATATTGGTATTGGCGGTTTCCATTACCCGGTCGTTCATCCGGGTACGGTAATCGTTAAATTCTTCAATCAGTTTTCCCATAATATATTTTAATCAATGTTCAATTCAATGGCCGGGTCCCAGAACAGCTTTTTAAAATTCTGCACCTGGTCGTCCTTTACGTTAATTCCTTCTTTTTCTAAAGCTTCCTGCATCGCCGTAGGCGAAGCAAAATGATGTTTACCGGTTAATAATCCGTTGCGATTAACTACCCGGTGAGCGGGCACCGGCGGCAAAACGGTATGCGCTCCGTTCATGGCGTAACCCACCATTCTCGATGAGCCTTTGGTACCCAAATAGCTGGCAATAGCTCCGTAAGCAGTCACCCGGCCGGCCGGAATAAGCCGGACTACCTGATAAACCTGGTCGAAAAAATCTGCCCTATCCATTTAGTCTAAGCTAAATTTAAGATAATTGATGTTCTTTTCTACGGCCAGGTACTTTTTTTCATAATATGTTTTGATAGACAGCACTTCATCTACCAAATCAGAATGGTATAAATTTTCGGTCTTGGCATGAAGTTTTAAGGTATGTTCCTCAATTTTTTCAGCCGTGTAGGCATGCAAGTCGTCGTTATCGGTTTTGAGATGCACAAAACCGCCAGGCTGTAACAGCAATTTGTACATTTCTAAAAACCGATTGGAAGTCAAGCGTTTTTTCTCCCGGCTAATTTGCGGTTGCGGATCTGGAAAGGTGATCCAGATTTCGCTAATTTCTCCGGCGGCAAAATAATCCAGAATATGTTCTATCTGAATGCGTAGAAAAGCCACGTTTGGAATATTTTCTTCCATGGCGGTTTTTGCGCCACGCCAAATGCGGTTGCCTTTATAATCTATCCCAATAAAATTCCGCTCCGGATAAAGCTTGGCCATATTTACGGTATATTCTCCTTTGCCGCAAGCCAGCTCCAATACCAAGGGGTGCTCATTTTTAAAATGTTTGCCTTGCCATTGGCCTTTTAAAGCCTGTCCCTGCTCCAATTGGTATACATTGGCGAAGGTTTCAATTTCAGAATATTTGCGGAGTTTATCTTTAGCCATGCTTCGGTTTAAGGCTACAAAAATAGTTTTATCTTTGATGCTATCTAGAAGATCCTGTGGAAAAAAACGCTAAAATTTATATTGCCGGGCACCGCGGAATGGTGGGTTCGGCGATCTTGAGAAAATTACAAGCCGAAGGCTATCAAAACCTGCTTACCCGCACCTCTGCCGAATTAGACTTACGCAACCAACAGGCCGTTGCAGATTTTTTTGGGGCCGAAAAACCTGATTATGTTTTTCTAGCGGCTGCAAAAGTAGGCGGCATTGTAGCTAACAATACTTATCGGGCCGATTTTTTGTACGAAAACCTGGCTATCCAAAATAATGTCATTCATCAATCTTACCTCAATGGAGTTAAGAAACTAATGTTTTTAGGTTCGAGCTGCATTTACCCTAAGCTGGCGCCGCAACCCTTAAAAGAAGATTATTTATTAACCGGATTATTGGAAGAAACCAATGAGCCTTATGCCATTGCCAAAATTGCGGGCATTAAATTATGTGATGCTTACCGCGATCAGTACGGCTGCAATTTTATTTCGGTAATGCCCACCAATTTATATGGCTATAACGACAATTACCATCCCGAAAATTCGCATGTTTTACCAGCTTTGATTCGTAAATTTCACGAAGCAAAAATCAATCATTCAGCTACAGTTACTATCTGGGGCAGCGGTTCGCCCAAAAGAGAGTTTTTATTTGCCGATGATTTGGCCGATGCCTGCTATTTTTTAATGCAAAATTACAATGAGCCCAAGCTCATTAATATTGGCACCGGCGAAGATTTGAGTATTAAAGAACTGGCTTTATTAATTAAAAATATTGTTGGTTTTGAAGGCGAATTGGTTTTTGATGCCAGCAAACCAGATGGCACACCACGTAAACTTATGGACGTTTCTAAGCTGCATGCCCAGGGCTGGAAACACCGCATTAATTTAACAGAAGGTATTGCCTTGGCTTACCAAGATTTTTTAAGCAAAAACTAAACACATGAAAAGATTTATTTTTTCCCTTTCGGGGATGTTATTGGCCCTGAGTTTATCCGGCCAATCGCTCAATAAAATTAAAGAAAAAGAGGTAGCCAGAATTATCCAAACCCTGGCTGCAGACGATATGCAGGGCCGGGCAACTTTTTCTGCCGGCATTGATAAAGCGGCTACTTTTATCGAAAACGAATTCAAAAAAATAGGTTTACAGCCTTTAACAGGAGAAAGCGGTTTCCGCCAATCTTTTTCTATGAACCGCATTTCGCCTCAAAAATCTGAAGCTGTAATTAACGGTCAGGCAATTGATGCCAGCCAAGTAATGGTAAACAGCGACCAGGCCGAATTGAATTGGACCGAAGCCAGCGGCATTGAAAACATGCAAATAGCTGCAGGTGCTACATTTTTAACCCGCTACCGCGAAATTTTGAGAATGAATAAATCGGCCGTGGTGTGGGTAGACCCGCAATACAGAGATGCTTTTAAGCGCTTACGCGATGCCAGTTTCAGAACCCGTTCGGTAGAACAGTCTAGAAATATTTCTGTGGTATTTATACTGGCCGAACAGCCTGCCGAAAAGTTTAGCATCAGCTTTAAAAACAAAATAGAGCAAGCGCCACTATTTAATGTGGCTGGTATGATTCCCGGAAAATCTAAAGCCAAAGAATATGTGGTTTTCTCTGGCCATTACGACCATTTAGGAGTTATTAAACCGCTTGAAGGCGATTCTATTGCCAATGGCGCCGATGATGATGCTTCGGGTACTACGGCAGTTATCGCTTTAGCAAAATACTTCAAACAGCTAAAAAACAATGAGCGTACCTTAATTTTTGTGGCATTTACTGCCGAAGAAATTGGAGGTTTCGGTTCTAAACATTTCTCTGAGCAATTAAATCCGGATGAAGTGGTGGCCATGTTTAATATTGAGATGATTGGCAAAGAATCTAAATTTGGCAAAAACAACGCCTTTATTACCGGTTACGAACGCTCTGATTTTGGCGAAATTTTGCAACGTAATTTAGAAGGCACCGACTTTAAATTCTACCCAGACCCTTACCCGGCACAAAACCTGTTTTACCGCAGCGATAATGCTACGCTTGCCGCCCTGGGCGTTCCGGCACATACCATTTCTACCGACCAAATTGATACCGATAAATTATACCACAGCGTAAACGATGAAGTAGCAAGTTTGGATGTAGCCAATATTACCGCAACCATTAAGGCAATTGCATTAAGCTCCAGAAGTATTGTGGCCGGTAAAGATGCGCCTAAGCGTATTCCGAAATTGTAATTCGCATTTTTTGTCATCCAGAGCGAAGCGAAAGATCTTATTAGTCCAATCTGGGTCTTCCGCAGGAGACCCTGATGTTGTTATCTTTCGGCAGGGTCTCCTGCGGAAGACCCTGCCGGGACAAAACATATCGAACAGCAATGTTCTCTTTGCTCCCCTATTTTAGGGGAGCTGTCCGCAGGACTGAGGGGAAAATTTACCTCCCCTGACCCCTCCTAAAAATAGGAGGGGAATTAAATGGGTTTCCGCATCACATAATCATTCAACACAAAAGCATGATAAGGAATATCCAAAGTTTGGAAAATTTCAAATCCTTGTTTTTTGTAAAA
>CAZFAE010000004.1:57252-63991 GCA_964516035.1 uncultured Sphingobacterium sp. | reverse complement strand
GAAATAAAATCCCGGTAGGTAGGCCACCAAATTTCATTAGCCAATTGGCTAATGGTGCCGATATCATTTAATTGTGCTTTGCGGATAATGATGCTCATATCTCTTCGGCAATAAAAATAAAAGGCTGTTCAAAATTCAGGATATAAAAACCGTCTTTTTCGGTTTCCAGTTCATGATGGTGCACCGGTTTTAATCCCTGGGCTTGTAAATGATTCACATCGTGCATCAAATACACTTTTTCGCCCGCCGATTTCCATTTACTAAAACCCGGCCGCACCGGGAATATTTTCTTTCCGTGATTAAAAATCACGAGGTTAATTAAATCTACAAACAGCACATAATCTTTTAAGGCAAAGCCCAAATCAATAATATTTACCGCCGGATAACCTTCAGAAACAAGGTGTTTGATGCCATCTTCCAATGGCTCAAAATCAGAAAAAATAATTTGGGTATGCTCCTGGGCATGGTATTCGGAATTAGCGGTAATCACACCATCAATCTTAATACCCATGGCATCGGCCTGTTCATAAATAGCTTCGGCCACCAAAACGGTTGGACTCCACTCTAACAACTGCCCCAAACTTTCTGAAGAAAAATCGGCCAGGCTCATAATCAGCAGGGCAGGTTCTTGTTTTTCTCTAACAATATGGTGCGACGACATTTATTTGATTACTTCCTGCACCGGCGTACCGATACTGCCATTGGGCATTTGAATGTGCAATAAATTTGCCAAGGTAGCGGCTATATCGGTAATATAAGTGGGCTTGCTGGTTTTGCCAGGTTTAATACCCCATCCCATAAATAGCAATGGAATATGATTATCGTGCGGATTCCAGGTGCCGTGGGTGGTACCGGTTAAACCATAGCCGCTAAACCAGGCCGGATTGAGCACCACAGAAATTGCACCGGCTCTGCCCGGATGGTAACTGTTAATCAGTCGGCTTTTAATGGCTTCGGGCTGGGCACTTTGCTCCATATTTTTCATATCAATTACGCCGGACACACCTACCTGCTGCTGCATAAAAGAAACCGTTACTTTGCGAATGGCAGTTTCGTCTAAATTTTTAGAAGCAATGAGTTTGTTGTTAAAACTCACCTGGTAATTGTCCAGATTGAGCGCCAGGTTTTTCTCGCCAAAATTTTTCTCCAGTTCGAAGTTTAAACCTTGCTGAATGCCCATTTTAGGCCATAATCCTGCCGGAAGATGGTTGTCTTTCATAAAAGCCGGGTTATGGGCTGCGCCATGGTCGGCAGTTAAAAATACGGTATAAGCGCCTTTACCTACCTGTTGGTCTAAAAAGGTGAAAAAGTTAGCCAAATCCTGGTCTAACCTTAAAAAAGTATCTTCAATTTCTATAGAATTGGGACCAAAAGTATGCCCAATATAATCTGGTGAAGAATAACTTACCGCCAGAAAATCGGTTTCTGTACCTTTACCCAATTGTTCACTAATAACCGCGGCTTTGGCCAAATCTGAGGTGATGGAATTGCCATAAGGTGTGATGCGAATCAGGCCTTTGTCTTTGGTAAATAATTCGGAGGTTTTTACCGGAAGCGTTGGACTGGCGGTACCCCTTAATTTTCCTTCATACGCATTATTATCAACAGAACTTTGCTGGTAAGTATTTATCGGATAGAGCGTGTTCCAATCCTGATTCATGTATTTTTCGGGCAAATTTTGCGCATTAAATGTTTTTACCCACTCTGGTAAATCTTTAAAATAATAATCAGAACTAATCCAGCCACCGGTGGCATCGTCAAACCAATAAGCGGCATTGGCACTGTGTCCGGCAGGCAGAATGGCGCCGCGGTCTTTCAATGCAATACCAATTACTTTAGAACGGAAATTGGTAGCCAGTTTCAATTCGTCGGTAATGGTGGTACTCAGCATATTTCGGGGCGACATTTGTCCGGCTTTAGACGCACTTCCGATGGTTTTAACCGTGCTATCTTCAGTACAATACATCGATTTGCCGGTAGCCTGCATGATAAAATCATTGCCGGTAATACCATGAATAGCCGGAACAGTACCGGTATATACGCTGGCATGGCCGGCCGCAGTTACGGTATTGGCATAATTTATCTGCGTATTATCGCAAGAAAAACCCTCGTTTAATAAACGTTTAAAACCACCTGCCTGGTAACGGTTATAATACCGATACAAATAATCCCAACGCATTTGGTCTACCATAATACCTACTACCAATTTAGGGCGGGCTAAGGTTTGGTTTTTAAGAGGAGCAGATTTTTGCTGTGCCCAAACCGTTAAATTGGTTATAAGGAATAAGCAGGTTAATAGGCTGGCGTATTTTTTCATCTTGAATTATTTTTGCACTAATATCGTCAATCCCCCGATTAAGTTAAAACTTCAGGTTTAAAGAAAACATCAGGTTACGGGTAGCTTGCGGAAAGTAAAAATTTGCTGTTTCTAAATTACCCCCGGAAATTTGGCTAAAAGTATAACCATTAGACTCATATTTTTCGTTAAACAGGTTATTTACCCATAAACTCAAACTGATATTTTTAATCGATTGCCATTTAAAGTCATAGCGTAAACGCAAATCGTTAACCAAAAAGGCGTCGATTTTTCTGTTGGCATTACCCGTATTGTCTAAAAATTGGGCGCCCACGTATTTGCTAATCAAGGCAATTTCGGCGTTTTTAAAAGGCGTAAATCCAAATTCGCTGCCACCTACTACCGAAGGCGAAAAAGCAATATTGGTGTCGTGATAGGTATTGGCCACTTGGGTTCCATTATCGTAATCGTCTATAAATTCAGTAAAATGTTTGATTTTATTACGACTAATGGCCAGGTTGGCCGCCCAGCTCAGTTTCGAACTAATTTGCCATTTGCCATCCAATTCTAACCCTAAACGGTAGCTATCTGGCACATTTTGACGGGTATAAGCGCCCACGTCATTTACCGCTCCGGTTAAAATCAGCTGGTCTTTATAATTCATGAAATAAGCGTTAATACCGGCCTGAATATTTTTTCGCGAAAAGCGATAACCCGTTTCCCAATCTGTTAATCTTTCGGGTTTTGGCCTGCTGCTCGGACTCGAATTCACAAAATCATCGCGGTTGGGTTCTTTATTGGCTACCGCGATGGAGGTGTAAACCTGTGCATTTTCATTAATTTGATACGTAATACCCGCTTTAGGATTAAAGAAATTTAAGGCTATCTGCTGATCCACGTTTTGCAAATTATTATCAAAACCATTAAAATCATGGCTTACCCGACGGTATTGCAAATCGGCATAAAAATTCCATTTATCCAATTGATAATTGCCTTTTCCATAGATATTGAAATCAGTTTTAAAACCGATATTATCATAATAGCGTTCACGAATTTTACTCTCTGAAGCATATTTTGCCCAGATAATTTCGCCAAAATGAGCACCGTCATATTCATTATAAGCACCGCCCAGAGTAAAATCAAGTCCGGCTTTTGGAGTATAATTGAGGGAGTAGGTGGCTCCATAAAAATCATTATCAAGCCAGCGGCGACGAATTAAATCGGTTTGATTAATGGTGTTGCCACCAATCGTTATCGGCGTTAAGCCATAATTGGCAAAATCCTGTTCTTCTTTAAATTCTTCGTAAAAACCCCGGCCATAAGTGTAGTGGAATGCCCCGCTTAAAGATAATTTTGGACTGAAGCGATGCGCATACAATAACTGATAATGGTCTTGGGTATAATTGTCCGTTTGATCATCGTAAGTGTAAGCATTAAAAGTACGATTAGTGGCCAAATCAGCTTCCGGAACGCCGTTCCAGGCCTGGTAGGTTTTCTCCGTTCCCGAAAAAACATTGGCTCTGATTAAGGTATTGCTACCGTACCAGGCTCCCGTTAGGAAATAAGATTTTAGTTTTGAAAAAGCCCTATCAATATACCCATCAGAATTGATTCGGGATAAACGCCCATCAAAACTAAACTGATTATTGATTAAACCCGTACCCAGATTTACCGTATTTTTCTGCGTGTTGTATGAGCCAAAACTGTTATTCAGCTCGGCATAAGCAGAGTCGCGGCGAATATTGGTTTGCAAATTGATACTTGCCCCAAAAGCCCCTGCGCCATTGGTAGAAGTACCCACGCCACGCTGCACCTGGATATTATCTACCGAGGAGGCGAAGTCTGGTAAATTCACAAAAAAGGTTCCCTGGCTTTCGGGATCGTTAAACGGAATACCATTTAAAGTCACATTAATTCGGGTGGCATCGCTTCCGCGGATGCGAATACCGGTATAACCTACGCCGGTGCCAGCGTCAGAACTGGCCACTACGCCGGGCGTTTGGTTCAGTAAAAAAGGCAAATCCTGGCCTTGGTTATTCTTCTCAATTTCAGCTTTCGCGATATTGCGATACGTAGTAGCCGATTGTGCCGTTGCACGGGTAGATTTAATTACCACCTCATCCCCCGAAAGGGGCACCTGTTTTAAAACAATTTCGAGCTGGGTATCGCCATTTAAAACAAGTGATTTTTCAATGGTTTGATAACTCACAAAGCTCACTTTAAGGGTATAAGTTCCGGCAGGTAAGTTGGGGAAAAAAAACTCGCCTTTGTTATTCGTTTGCGCAATTTGGCCATTCAAATTTACATTGGCTCCGCTAAGCGCCAAGCGCTTTCCACTTTCCGCTACCTTTCCGCCCAAGCCAAACTGCGCCCAAGCCAAAGCAGGCAAAAACATCGCCATAAAGGCAAAAAACAATACTTTTTTCATTGAAATTCTTTGTTAAAATTTAAAATCTACTTAAAAGGGGTTAAAAGTAGTATACATTAAATTTTTACCTCCCTACGCCGGCATTATCCGGATCAGGTGCTCGATTTGAGTTTAAAGTTGAAGGTTTAAAGTATCTAGACACTTTAAACTTTTTACTTTTTACTTTCTCGATGGGTATAATCTCAGCCCGTTTTTGTGTTTGCAAGAAACAAGGCACCCCTATTTGATAGCTCAAAATTAGACTAAAATTCTGATTTTACATAAATTTAGCGAAGAACTCCTACTTTTGCACTTATGCTCAGAACACACACTTGCGGAGAATTAACCATTGCAGATTTAGGTAAAGAAATTACCCTTACGGGATGGGTACAAAAATCACGCGATTTAGGCGGAATGACTTTTGTAGATATCCGCGACCGTTATGGAATTACCCAACTGGCTTTTAATGCCGATGATAATGCCGAACTGCGTGCCAAAGCCCGCGAATTGGGCCGTGAGTTTGTGATCAGCGTAAGCGGAAAAGTAATTGAGCGCTCTAGTAAAAACCTGAAAATGGCTACCGGAGAGATTGAAATCACGGTGAATAATCTGGAGATTTTAAACCCGGCCAAATTACCTCCTTTTTTAATTGAAGATGAAACCGATGGCGGCGATGAGCTGCGGATGAAATACCGCTACCTCGATTTACGCCGTAACCCGGTACGCAATAATTTAGTGCTGCGCCATAAAATGGCCCAAGAAGTGCGCAAATATTTAGACGGTCTGGATTTTATTGAAGTAGAAACTCCGGTATTAATTAAATCTACGCCAGAAGGTGCCCGCGATTTTGTGGTGCCCAGCCGCATGAACGCAGGCGAATTTTATGCTTTGCCGCAATCGCCGCAAACCTTTAAGCAATTGTTGATGGTTTCCGGTTTCGACCGTTATTTCCAAATTGTAAAATGCTTCCGGGATGAAGATTTACGTGCCGACCGCCAGCCTGAATTTACTCAAATTGACTGCGAAATGGCTTTTATTGAGCAGGAAGATATTTTAAACGTTTTTGAAGGGCTAATTAAGTCTTTATTCAAAAATGTAAAAGGCATTGATTTAGGTTCCGTTCCACGAATGCAATATGCCGATGCCATGCGTTTATATGGTTCTGATAAACCAGATACCCGTTTCGGAATGCAATTTGTAGAACTAAACGCGGTGGTAAAAGATGCCAATTTCCCGGTATTTGATGCTGCCGAATTGGTGGTGGGTATCAATGCCAAAGGCTGCGCCGAATACACCCGCAAGCAATTGGATGAACTGACAGATTTTGTAAAACGTCCGCAGGTAGGCGCCACCGGTTTGGTGTATTGCCGCTACAATACTGATGGAACTTTAAAATCATCGGTAGATAAATTTTACAGCGAAGAACAATTGAAAGCTTGGGCTATTGCCTTTGATGCCCAGCCTGGCGATTTAATGTTATTGATGGCCGGCCCTGCAGAAAAAGCACGCAAACAATTGAGCGAATTGCGTTTAGAAATGGGTAACCGTTTAGGCTTACGCGATAAAAATACCTTTGCTCCGCTTTGGGTACTCGATTTCCCGCTATTAGAATGGGATGAAGAAAATGAGCGCTACCACGCCATGCACCATCCGTTTACTTCGCCAAAACCGGAAGATATTGCCTTACTGGATACCAATCCGGGCGAAGTGAGAGCCAATGCTTACGATATGGTAGTAAACGGCACCGAAATTGGTGGTGGTTCTATCCGTATACACGACCGTACTTTGCAGGCTTTAATGTTTAAACATTTGGGATTTAGCACCGAAGAAGCCCAAAAGCAATTCGGCTTTTTAATGGAAGCTTTTGAATATGGCGCTCCGCCGCATGGTGGCATTGCCTTTGGTTTTGATCGCTTGGTTTCCATCTTTGCCGGTTTAGACAGCATCCGCGATGTGATTGCTTTCCCGAAAAACAATTCAGGACGTGATGTGATGATTGATTCACCTTCTACCATCGCCGAAGAGCAATTGAAAGA
>CAZFAE010000004.1:48156-57152 GCA_964516035.1 uncultured Sphingobacterium sp. | reverse complement strand
GTCATCCTGAGCCTGTCGAAGGATGAAGCATTACCACCTTTCAACAGGCTAAAGTTGACCTAATCTTCCTAATTTTTTCTACATTTAATATTCAAACCAAAATCCATGAAAAGAAACTTACTATTCCTATTTCTAGGCTTATCTTTTTCTGCTACTGCACAAAACGATGCCTTGAAGGTCAAAATCGGCCAATCGGCAGATAAAATTGAAGATAAAGTCATTTCCTGGCGCCGCGATTTCCACGAACATCCCGAGTTAGGAAACAATGAAATACGTACTGCAGAAATTGTAGCCAAACATTTACGTGCTTTAGGCCTCGAAGTAAAAACCGGGGTGGCTAAAACTGGAGTAGTAGCCGTATTAAAAGGCGGCAAACCCGGTCCGGTGGTAGCTTTACGTGCCGATATAGATGCATTGCCGGTAACTGAAAGAGTGCCTTTGCCTTTTGCCTCTAAAGTAAAGGCTACATACAATGCACAAACAGTAGGCGTAATGCATGCCTGCGGACACGATTCTCATACCGCCATGTTAATGGGCGTTGCCGAAGTTTTATCGGGTATGAAAAAAGACTTGAAAGGAACAGTAAAATTCATTTTCCAGCCTGCCGAAGAAGGTGCACCATTTGGTGAAGAAGGTGGTGCCGAATTGATGATTAAGGAAGGCGTAATGGAAAACCCGAAAGTAGATGTGATTTTTGGTTTACATATCAATTCCCAAACCCCTGTAGGCACCATAAGCTACCGTCCGGGAGGAACCATGGCCAGTGTAAATGACATGAAAATTACCGTAAAAGGGCGTCAGGCACATGGCGCCTATCCTTGGTCGTCTGTAGACCCCGTTGTGGTATCGGCACAAATTGTCAACTCACTGCAAACCATTGTAAGCCGTAACTTAAACGTAACAGAAAATGCCGGAGTAGTTACTATTGGCTCCATCCACGGCGGCGTACGCTCCAATATCATTCCCGAAGAAGTAGAAATGCTGGGTACAGTTAGAAATTTAAGTAAAGAAGATGAGCAGCTATTTATTGAGCGTATTAAAACCATTGTAACCAAAACTGCAGAAGCAGCAGGAGCAACTGCAGAAGTAAAAATTCCGTACAGCGCCCACTACCCGGTCACTTATAACGATCCGGCTTTAACTGCCAAAATGCTCCCAAGTTTACAAGCACTTGCCGGTGTTAAAAATGTGGTATTAAAGCCGGCAGTTACCGGTGCCGAAGACTTTTCTTTTTATCAGGAAAAAGTTCCCGGAATGTTCATTTTCTTAGGCGGCATGCCTAAAAATGGCGATCCATTAAAAGCACCATCGCACCATACTCCAGATTTCTTTTTAGATGAAAGCGGGTTTACTTTGGGTGTTAAAGCCTTGGCTAACCTCACGGTAGATTATATGGAAATGGCTAAAAAGTAATTTTAAAACAAAGTATTAATCGCCAAAAAGCCCCTCCGAAAGCTGTCGGAGGGGCTTTTTGTTTATACTTGCTTGCTTGCTCCCCTTGTTTGAAGGGGAGCTGTCCCGACGAATGTCGGGGCTGAGGGGTTTTTAATGGTTTTTACCTCCCCTGCCCCTCCTAAAAATAGGAGGGGATTAATAATGGTTAAAACGGCAAATCGTCATCCGGGTTGGTTCCGTCAAAATCAACTGGTTGTTCTTCTGGTTTAACAGCAGCACCGTTTCCATGATGTCCGGCTTCAAAATCGGTTTTTCGACCCAGCATGGTAAAGTTTTCTGCCACTATTTCGGTGGTGTATCGTTTATTACCTTCTTTATCTTCAAAAGATCGGGTTCTTAGTTTACCTTCTATATAAACCAATTTGCCTTTTTGCAAATATTTAGATGCAATATCTGCCAGGCCACGCCACATCACTATATTGTGCCATTCGGTTTGTTCCACCTTTTTTCCATCCTTATTATACGTTTCGGAAGTAGCTAAGGGGAAACTAGCTACACTTACTCCGCCGTCTAAATGCCGAACCTCCGGGTCCTTGCCCAGATGTCCAACTAAAATTACTTTGTTAATGCCTGACATATATCTTTCAGTTTATTAAATTTTAGTTCAATTTAAAAAAATTAATCAAAAATTCAAATATTAATTTAGGCTGCGCCAGTTTTTTTAATTCTTCTTGGTTTACAAACTGCCAGTTTTGATTTAAATTTCGATGAATAGGTATTTCTATCACTATAAAACGGGCAAATAAACGCTGGTGGGTTAGCAAATGCCTAACCGGTCCGTGTGTTGATTTAATAAGTACATCTTCTCCAAATTCATGGATAAATCGTTCATCTTGTAATAAAACCTCAGTGGTAATTGGCACCGTGGTTTCAAACAAAGGAAACTCATATAAGTTTTGCCAAATATCATTGGGGCCACGCTGGTTCATCAATATTTGTCCATCTTGTACCAGCACTATATAATTAAAATGGCGTTCTCTTATTTTAAGGGTTTTAATTTTTACCGGCAGCTTGTCAATTTGCTGATTTTTAAATGCAAAACAATTTAATTGCAAAGGGCAGCTTTCACAAAGCGGATTTTTTGGCCTGCACTGCATCGAGCCAAACTCCATTAAGGCCTGGTTATATACTCCGGCATGACCTACTGGCAATAACTGATTAGCCAATTCGGTAAAAACCTTTTTTCCTTTACCCGAATTAATATCATTATCTATTCCAAAATATCGCGATAGCAACCGAAAAACATTGCCATCAACCACCGCCCTGGCCTCGTTATTTGAAAAAGAGGAGATGGCGGCAGCGGTGTATTCGCCAATGCCTTTTAAATGAAGCAATTGTTCATAATTATTGGGAAACTGGCCACCGAACTGCTCCATCACCATTTTGGCGGTATAGTGCATATTTCGTGCCCTGGAATAATAACCAAGGCCTTGCCAGTCGTTCAAGATGGCACCTTCATCCGCGGAAGCGAAATCTTTAACTGTTGGATAGTGCTCTCTAAACTTATAAAAGTACGGCATACCTTGCTCTACACGAGTTTGCTGTAGTATAATTTCAGAAAGCCAGATGATGTAGGGGTCGGTAGTTTGCCGCCAGGGCAGATCTCTTTTATGCTCGTTATACCACCCGATTATTTCCTGTGTAAAGTCCATTTGATGTGAAAAACCGGCTAGTCCGGAATGCAAAAATAGCTTAGTATTTGTTTTATAGCGAGTTGCTTTAAAAAATTAAGGGATTTATTTCCCAAATTCATTTTAAAAAGATACTTTTGCAACCCCAAAACAGGGGAGTTTTTTATTTTAAGCTATTCAGAATAAGACATGACTAAGGCAGAAATTATTGCAGAAATCTCCAGCAAAACTGGAATTGAAAAAGTAGATGTACAAGAAGCGGTTGAGGCGTTTTTCAAAGTAGTTAAAAACGCTATGGTTAGTGGTGAGAACGTATATGTTAGAGGTTTTGGAAGTTTTGTAGTTAAAAAACGTGCTGAAAAAACTGCTAGAAATATTTCTAAAAATACAGCCATCATCATTCCTGAGCATTTTGTGCCTAGCTTTAAACCGGCTAAAGTTTTTGTAGAGAAAGTGAAAAGCGGCAATAAATCTAAAACTGCTTAATTAAATAAAAACTGATGTTGAACGTAAAACAAATAGCGCTTATCGGACTAGTAATTCTACTGGTTGCAGCTTTGTTTTCATTAGACATCAAAGGTTTAGTGAAAGAGGATAAGGCGGAAGCTGCAGCAACGGCTACTGAACAAAAAATACAAGTTTCGGTTGAAACGATTTCTAAAACGGCTAAACAGAGCTTAAATGCCAGTTTAGCGAAAGAAATTGATGAGCTTGAACAAGCATTAAAAAGTGCAGATGATGCCGAAAAGCTAAGCATTATTAAGCAGCTGGCTCAAAAGTGGGATGATGTAAACCAGCCTGCTCCGGCGGCATTTTATAATGAGAAGCTTGCACAGGCTCAACCAGATTATGCTAAGTGGCTGAAAACCGGCGACAGTTTTACAGCGGCTTATCAGGCTACTCAAGATACTCTGATACAGCCAACTTTGGTTCAGAAAGCTATTACAGCTTATCAGGAAGCGCAAAAAGCAAATCCGGAAAGTTTAGATGCTAAAACTGGTTTAGGAATGGCTTATGTAAACGGTACGCCAAACCCAATGCAGGGAATTGCCCTTTTGCTAGAAGTAGTGAAGCAAGATCCTAAAAATGTAAAGGCCAATACAAATCTGGGCTTATTCTCTATGCGTTCGGGCCAGTTTGACAAAGCGGTTGATCGCTTTAAAACAGTAATTGAACAACAACCTGATCCGGAAGTTTGGTTTTACCTTGCTTCCAGTTATGAAAACCTCGGTCAGAACAAAGAAGCCGTTTTAGCTTATCAAAAAAGCAAAGAACTGGCCGCCGACCCGGGTTTGACTAAGTTTGTGGATCAAAAAATAAATGCATTAAAGAAATAACAAATTTTATAAAACATTAAAAACTAAAGCTATGCCAAGCGGAAAGAAAAGAAAAAGACATAAGATGGCTACTCACAAACGTAAAAAGCGTTTGAGAAAAAACAGACATAAGAAAAAATAAGCGCTAACCAGCGTTTCATTTAACAAATTAACCTCCCGTATGCATTTACGACGGAGGTTAATTTGTTGCTGTTATATCTAAAATCTTCATGTTAAATTTTAGCGGATGCTTAGGTGACCGTTAATTAAATGAGTAGCCCTTGGTTAAAGAACTAATTATCAATTCTGGCCCCAATGGGTCCACAATTGCCCTATTACAAGACAAGCAACTCGTAGAACTCAACAAAGAGCAAGTCAACAACAATTATGCGGTTGGCGATATTTATCTGGGCAAAATCAAAAAGATTATGCCCGGCTTAAATGCTGCGTTTGTTGATGTTGGCTATGAGAAGGATGCCTTTTTGCATTACCTCGACCTTGGTCCGCAGGTAAAATCGCTGATGAAACTGACTAAATATATCAAGTCGGGAAACCATCAGGATAAATTGCTCAACAACTTCAAACTGGAAGAAGAGATTACCAAATCGGGTAAAATATCTGATTTAGTAAGCCGAAACATGCTGCTTCCGGTACAAATTGCCAAAGAGCCTATTTCTACCAAAGGACCACGTTTAAGCGCCGACTTATCTATTGCCGGCCGTTTTGTGGTTTTGGTGCCTTTTTCTGATGCCACTTCTATCTCTAAAAAGATAAAAAGCAACGGAGAGCGTACCCGTTTGCGTAAAATTATCGAAAGCATTAAGCCTAAAAATTTCGGCGTAATTATTCGTACCGTTTCTGAAGGTAAAGGCGTTGAAGAATTGCAAAAAGATTTATTAGACCTGATTGCAAAATGGGAGCGTTTTACTTTGCGTTTAAAAACCACCAATCCTTCTGAAAAAGTTTTGGGCGAAATGGGCCGTACATCTACCATTCTGCGTGATATTTTAAATCCGGATTTTGCCAATGTGCACATTAACGATCCGGCTTTATACGAAGAAGTACGTGCTTATGTTCATGAGATTTCTCCAGAAATGGAAAAAATTGTGAAACTCTACAAGCATAAAGAACCTATTTTCGAGCATTTTGGTGTCGAAAAGCAAATTAAGGCAGCCTTTGGCAAAACCGTAAACCTCCCGGGAGGTGCTTACCTGGTTATTGAACATACCGAAGCCCTGCACGTAATTGATGTAAATAGCGGTAACCGTACAGCCAGCAAAGAAAACCAGGACGAAAATGCTTTGATGGTGAACAAAGAAGCCGCCAAAGAAATTGCCCGCCAATTGCGTTTACGCGATATGGGTGGCATCGTGGTCATCGATTTTATCGATATGCACAAACCGGCCAACCGCAAAGAACTGTTTGATTACCTGCGTGAACTGATGAACCTTGATCGTGCCAAACACACCATTTTACCTCCAAGTAAATTCGGTTTGGTGCAAATTACCCGCCAGCGTGTACGTCCGGAGATGAACATCATCACCAACGAAAAATGCCCGGCTTGTGATGGCAGCGGCGAAATCAGATCGAGTGTAGTGTTGTTAGATGATATTACGGCTAACCTGCAATACATCATCAAAGAGCAAAACGAAAAAAGCATTACCCTTTGCATACATCCTTACATTGAGGCTTATATCAAAAAAGGTATTATTTCATTACAACATAAATGGTTTTTAAATTTTGGCAGATGGATAAAGGTAAAAGCCGTTCCATCGTACCATTTAACAGAATTCCGTTTTCTGAATAGTAAGGAAGAAGAAATCAAGTTATAATTTTAGATTTACGATTTTAGATTTACGATTGCTATCGGGTCTAAAATCGTAATTTGTAAATCCAAAAATCTACAATCGCTTTGGCTAAATCTAAATCAGCATATTTCTGTCAGAGTTGCGGCTTTGAGTCGGCCAAATGGCTGGGCAAATGCCCTTCGTGCAACCAATGGAATACTTTTGTAGAAGAACTGATTGAAAAAACACCGGCTTCGGTTCCCGATTGGAAAACCAGTAATTCCGGCAAACGGGCTAATAAACCGGCCGCCATCCACGAAATTTCTTACCAGGAAGAAAACCGATTAGTGACTCCCGATGCTGAGTTGAACCGCGTTTTAGGCGGCGGTATTGTTCCCGGCTCTTTGGTTTTAATTGGCGGCGAACCCGGCATTGGTAAATCTACCCTCATGTTGCAGGTAGCTTTAAACCTACCGGGATTAAAAGTTTTATATGTGTCGGGCGAAGAGAGTGAGCAGCAGATTAAAATGCGGGCAGAGCGCTTATTAAAAGCCAGCAAAGCCGATTGTTATATCCTCACCGAAACATCCACCCAAAATATTTTTAAGCAGATAGAACAGCTCGAACCACAATTGGTGGTGGTAGATTCTATCCAAACTTTACATTCTGCTCATATCGAATCTACCCCGGGCAGTGTTTCGCAAGTGCGTGAATGTACCGCAGAATTATTGCGTTTTGCCAAAGAAACGGGTACTCCGGTTTTTCTGATCGGCCATATTACCAAAGACGGCACCATCGCCGGACCAAAAATTTTGGAACATATGGTAGATACGGTTCTCCAATTTGAAGGCGATCGCCACCACGTGTACCGCATTTTACGTTCGGTAAAAAACCGTTTCGGTTCTGCATCAGAATTGGGTATTTACGAAATGCAGGGCAGCGGACTTCGCGAAGTGTCCAATCCATCCGAAATATTATTATCTCAACGAGATGAACCGCTTAGCGGCATTACCATTTCGGCCATGCTGGAAGGTATGCGCCCCATGCTGATAGAAACCCAGGCCTTGGTGAGCCATTCGGCTTACGGTACGCCTCAGCGTTCGGCTACGGGCTTTGATACCCGCCGGATGAACATGTTGCTGGCTGTGTTGGAAAAGCGCTGTGGATTCCGTTTAAGCACCAAAGATGTTTTTTTGAATATTGCCGGTGGTTTGCGGGTTGAAGATCCGGCGATTGATTTGGCCGTGGTGGTAGCCATTATCAGCTCTCACGAAGATATGCCGGTAGGCTCTAAAGTTTGCTTTGCAGCAGAGGTTGGTTTATCAGGCGAAATCAGGGCAGTAAACCGCATTGAACAACGCATCGCGGAAGCTGAAAAACTGGGCTTCGAGCAAATTTTCATCTCCAAATACAATAAAAAAGGCCTTGACTTAAAACGCTACCAAATTGAAATTAAAACGGTAGCCAAGGTAGAAGAAGTGTTCTCCGCACTTTTTGGGTAGAAATTAATATAATTTTTTTAGTTTAAAGTAGAATTATTATCTTTGATAAAAGGAGGGTATTATGTCTAAGCAAATAATTATTGAGCAAATTTTACAGATTGTAGAACAACTTCCAGAAAATCAGGCAAAAAAGGTTTTAGCCTTTGCAGAAAAAATGATCGAAAATGATCATCAAAGTCAGATTTTTGAAGATGTGCAGTTAGGTTATGCTCAAAAAAAAACCCTTGATTTTTTAGAAGATGAAGATGATTTATATTCTGAAGCCGATCTAAAAGAAATCTATCATGGTTAAAGGTGATATTGTTTTAATCACCTTCCCTTTCACCAATTTAAAAGGTAGCAAATTACGGCCTGCCGTTGTTCTATATCATACAAAATCTGACCTTACTGCTTGTTTCATCTCTTCACAAATTCAATGGGAAGAATCAACAGATATTTTACTTTCTCCAAAAAAAGAGAATGGACTTAAAAAATCATCGTTGGTTAAAGCAAGTAAGGTTGCAACTTTGGACAGGAAACTAGCAAAAGGACTTTTGGGCAGGCTTAATCAAATAGAGATAGGAGAACTCAATAACAGACTCAAAATGATTTTTCAGCTATCTTAAATAGATAATAAATTAATTATTTTCTTGATACCCCATGCTTAGGTTGGTTTCGCCGTTTAATTTGATATTTATTACCGCTACTTTCTTACCTAAATTTTTAAAGCTCACTCGGTTATCCTTAGCCACACGGTATTCCTGTTGATCTCCCTTATTCAGGATCCCCAAAGAGGTATTCACTTCAGATTGATATTTTTGGATAAATACCTCTACCGGGCTGCTGCTATTGTTTTTAATTACCGCAGTATAGCTTCCATGCTGGCCTTCTCCCAAAACAAACGATTTTTCAGGTTCAATAGTGGTTTGAGAAGTTAGTACGCCGAAAATTCCGCAAGATTGAAAGAAAACACAGATGAATAGGACAAATACTAGAACTCTTTTCATTTTATGGGTTGGTTACTTGTTAAATTTATTTGCTTAAATACATCGATTTCTCCTTGTACAATTTAATAAAGTAAGGATCTTCTAAATCTTTAATAAATCGAATGGCTTCGCCGGTAGATTTCATTTCCGGACCTAATTCCTTCTCGATTTCCGGGAATTTATCGTGGGAGAATACCGGTTCTTTAATGGCGTAACCAGTCAGTTTACGTTCAATTTTAAAATCTTTCAGTTTTTTGTAACCCAACATTACCTTGGCGGCGATGTTGATATAAGGCACATCGTAAGCTTTGGCAATAAACGGCACCGTACGGGATGCTCT
>CAZFAE010000004.1:45087-48056 GCA_964516035.1 uncultured Sphingobacterium sp. | reverse complement strand
TGATATAAGGCACATCGTAAGCTTTGGCAATAAACGGCACCGTACGGGATGCTCTAGGATTGGCTTCAATTACAAATACCTCTTCGTTTTTAATGGCAAACTGGATATTCAACAAACCGCGAACATCTAAGGCTTTGGCCAGTTTCACGCTGTATTCTTCCATTTTAGCCATTACATTAGCCGAAAGGTTGAAGGGTGGTAATACGGCACTCGAATCGCCGGAGTGGATACCTGCCGGTTCAATATGTTCCATCATGCCGATAATATGCACATCTTCTCCATCACAAATCGAATCCGATTCTGCTTCTTCGGCCCGGTCTAAGAAATGATCAATCAATACCCGATTCCCCGGCATGGCACGCAGCAATTTAACCACCGCATTTTCCAGGTCTTCATCATTAATTACAATACTCATACCCTGTCCACCCAAAACATAACTGGGGCGAACCAATACCGGATAACCTACTTCTTTGGCAACCAGCAATGCTTCTTCGGCACTTTCGGCAACGCCATATTTAGGATAAGGAATACCCAAGTCTTTTAATAAATCAGAGAAACGGCCGCGATCTTCGGCAATATCCATATTATCATAAGAAGTGCCAATAATTTTGATGCCATTCTCATGCAGCTTTTCAGCCATTTTTAAAGCCGTTTGCCCGCCCAGCTGTACAATCACGCCTTCTGGTTTTTCTAAGTCGATAATTTCGCGAACATGCTCCCAGAATACCGGCTCGAAGTATAATTTATCGGCCATGTTAAAATCGGTAGAAACCGTTTCGGGATTACAATTCACCATGATGGCTTCGTAACCCGCTTCTTTGGCAGCCAACAAACCGTGAACGCAAGAATAATCGAATTCTATACCTTGACCAATACGATTTGGCCCGGAGCCCAAAACCACAATTTTTTTCTTGTCGGATGGAATCGATTCGTTTTCCTCTTCAAAAGTAGAATAAAAATAAGGCGTCAATGCCGGGAACTCTGCCGCACAGGTATCTACCATTTTATATACCCGCTTAATGCCTAATTCCTTGCGGCGGTTGTATACATCATCTTCGGTAACATTACCCAGCAGCCAGGCAATCTGTCCATCGGCAAAACCTTTTTGCTTTAATTCAAAGAAAAAATCTTTAGGGATATTTTGTAGCGTGTAGCGTTTTAATTCCTGCTCCAGCGTAACCAATTCCTGTATTTGAATTAAAAACCATTTATCAATTTTTGTAGCCTTACGGATAGATTCCAGCGGCACACCCAGGTTCATCGCATCTTTAATGTGGAATAAACGATCCCAGCTTGGATGCTCCAGGCTTTGCATAATTTCTTCCAAATCGCGGCTCTGGCGGCCATCGGCACCCAAACCTAAACGATTGGTTTCTAAACTCTGGCAGGCTTTCTGCAAAGCCTCAATAAAGTTGCGACCAATGGCCATTACTTCACCAACAGATTTCATCTGCAAGCCCAATTCTTTATTGGCACCTTTAAACTTATCGAAATTCCAGCGTGGAATTTTTACAATTACGTAATCTAAAGTCGGTTCAAAATAAGCCGAAGTGGTTTTGGTAATCTGATTTTCTATCTCATCTAAATTATAACCAATAGCCAGTTTTGCCGCAATTTTGGCAATGGGGTAACCAGTTGCTTTAGAGGCTAAAGCCGATGAACGAGAAACTCGTGGATTGATTTCAATGGCAATGATATCGTCGTTTTCCGGATTTACCGAAAACTGCACATTACAGCCTCCGGCAAAATTACCGATGGCACGCATCATTTTAATGGCCTGATTACGCATATCCTGGTAACAGCGATCACTTAAAGTCATCGCGGGAGCTACCGTAATCGAATCGCCGGTATGAATGCCCATCGGATCAAAATTCTCGATAGAGCAAATGATAATTACATTGTCTTTATTGTCCCGAAGCAATTCGAGCTCATATTCTTTCCAGCCAAAAACCGCTTTCTCAACCAATACTTCGTGAGTTGGCGAAGCCTGTAAACCACGACTTAGGGCCGCATCAAATTCTTCTTTTTTATGCACAAAACCGCCACCTGTGCCGCCCAAAGTATAGGATGGACGAATAACCAAAGGGAAACCAATTTGCTGAGCGGCCTCTTTGCCTTCTAAAAAAGAATTGGCAATTTTTGATGGCGCTACACCCACACCAATCTCTACCATCAGTTTTCTAAACTCTTCGCGGTTTTCTGTTTTCTCAATGGCAGCAACATCTACCCCAATCACTTGTACACTATATTTCTCCCAAATACCCCGCTCCTCTGCTTCTTTACACAAGTTTAAAGCCGTTTGACCACCCATGGTAGGCAAAACCGCATCAATTTTCTGTTCCTGTAAAATCTGCTCAATACTTTCGCAATTTAAAGGCAGCAAATACACATGATCGGCAATTACCTTATCGGTCATAATAGTTGCCGGATTAGAATTGATAATAGATACCGAGATGCCTTCTTCTTTTAAAGAAAGTGCAGCTTGCGATCCGGAATAATCAAATTCACAAGCTTGGCCGATAATGATAGGTCCGGATCCGATGATCAGGACAGATTTTATAGATGGGTTTTTTGGCATAGGGCGTTAAAAATGGGGGATTTTTCTATGCAAAA
Organism: uncultured Sphingobacterium sp.; assembly: GCA_964516035.1. GTDB lineage: Bacteria > Bacteroidota > Bacteroidia > Sphingobacteriales > Sphingobacteriaceae > JAIPAN01. The sequence continues at coordinate 45,443 of CAZFAE010000004.1, read as the reverse complement.
TCGAGAAAATCCTGACTTATTTGTCAGGATACAAAGCTAAACAATTTGAGACTATTTCTGTGGCCGTATCCAAAAAAATAAAAATATTTAAAACCTTTTTAAAACGGCTGCGTTGTACAGATAATTAGTTTCTCAATACTAATTTCTTCATAATAATTTGTTTGGTTAATAAGATCCTCCTGGTGAAAATCGGGGGGATTTTTTGTGTAGGTGTATTGCTCCCCTTAATTAAGGGGAGCTGTCCCGATGCATATCGGGGCTGAGGGGTTTTTAAAACCTCCCCTAACCCCTCCTAAATTTAGGAGGGGAATATGAAATCGAAAAATTCTCCCCTTATTTTCTAAGGGGAGCTGTCC
>CAZFAE010000004.1:24945-44987 GCA_964516035.1 uncultured Sphingobacterium sp. | reverse complement strand
GGAGGGGAATATGAAATCGAAAAATTCTCCCCTTATTTTCTAAGGGGAGCTGTCCAAAGGACAGAGGGTTTTTGACCTCCCCTAACCCCTCCTAAAATTAGGAGGGGAAATTATACTCAGATTTTAATCCGAAATCTTAAATTCGGGTAAAATCTCAAATCATGAAAATCAATTACATACAAAATATGAAACGCTTAAGCTACCTCGCCATTTTAGGTCTGGTAATAAGTGCCTGTAATCAAACGCCAAATCCAGGGCCAGATAAAGATGTGGTCTATAAAAACATGGATAGCACGGCAAACCCAACCGACGATTTCTTCAATTATGCCAACGGTGGCTGGATTAAGAAAAACCCTATTCCGGCGGCCTATTCTGCCTGGGGAATTGGCAATCTGGTATCGGAAGAAATAAGAAACCAGCTCAAAAAAATTAACGAAGATGCTTTGGCAGAAAAAGCTGCCAAAGGCACCAATAGCCAAAAAATTGGTGATTTTTATGCCAGCGGAATGGATTCTGCCAAAATAGAACAGCAGGGCATGGCTCCGCTTAAAGCTGAGTTTGCTCAAATCGAACAGATTAAAGATATAGCCGGAGTACTGGATAGAATCGCTCATTTTCAAAAAATTGGTGTCGATGCCTTAATCAGTCCCGGAGTATACCAGGATGCCAAAAACAGCGAAAAAATTGCTTTGCATTTATGGCAGGGCGGCATTGGTCTACCCAATCGCGATTACTATTTCAACACCGACCAGAAAACCAGCGATATCCGTAAAGATTACGCTGAAACACATTTACCCACCATGCTGAAGCTATCCGGCTTATCCGAAGCGGAAGCAAAAAATGCCGCAAAAGCCGTATTCGAAATCGAGAAATCTTTGGCAGCCCAATCCCGCAAGCTCGAAGATTTGCGTGATCCCTACGCCAATTACAATAAAATGTCTGTCGCCCAGCTTAACCAATTAACTCCCGGCATTAATTGGATAAGCTTATTTGGTAAAATGGATATCAAAAAGGTTGATTCGGTAATTGTAGGTCAGCCAGAATTTTATAAAGAAGTAAACAAATTATTAAACAATCGCCCCATCAACGATTGGAAAGCTTACCTGCGCTGGAACCTCGTAACTAATTTCGCTTCCTATTTAAATAAAGATATTGATGACGAAAACTTTCGCTTTTATGGTAAAGTTATCTCAGGTAAAAAAGAACAACTGCCTCGGTGGAAACGTGTTTTAGATACCGAAAACGGATTAATGGGCGAAGTATTGGGGCAATTATTTGTAAAAGAATACTTCCCGGCAAAAGCAAAACAGCGCTACGAAAAACTGGTTGAAGCCATTCGCGATACCTACCGCGAACGTATCAAAACATTAGACTGGATGAGTGCAGAAACCAAGAAAAAAGCACTGGCCAAACTCAATAAAATCACACCCAAAGTTGGTTATCCAGAAAAATGGAAAGACTTTTCAGCACTAGAAATTAACCGCGATTCTTATGTAGGCAATATCATTCGTGCCAACGAATTCTGGTACAATTACCAGATTAATAAACTGGGTAAACCGGTAGACCGTACCGAATGGGATATGACCCCTCAAACCTACAACGCCTATTATAATCCTTCCAATAATGAGATCGTATTACCGGCAGCTATATTTACCATTCCCGGTATGCGTGACGAAGAAGTAGACGATGCCGTGGTTTATGGCTATGCTGGCGCCTCTACCATTGGCCACGAAATTACCCACGGTTTTGATGATCAGGGACGACAGTTTGATGCCGAAGGCAACCTTAAAAGCTGGTGGACCAAAGCCGATGAAAAGAAATTTAACCAACGTGCCGATGTGATGGTGCAGCAGTTTAATAATTATGTGGTATTAGACAGCATGCACGTAAACGGCAAAGCCACGCTGGGCGAAAACATTGCCGACCTCGGCGGTATTGTTTTAGGTTACGAAGCTTTTAAAAAGACCGAACAATTTAAAAAAGGCGAAAAAATCAACGGCCTAACGCCACAACAACGCTATTTTATGGGTTATGCCCTCGGCTGGATGGGGTCACAGCGTAACGAACGCCTGGCCAACCAAATTCTCACCGATGTGCACTCGCCGGCCAATCTGCGGGTAAACGGCCCATTTGCCAACCTGCCCGAATTTTACGAAGCTTTTGGCATTAAACCCAAAAGTAAAATGTGGCGCCCGAAAAATACCCGGGTAAAAATTTGGTAAACCCTATTTAGTTGTGGCCCGATTTATCGGGGCCACAACTTTAGAAATTTACTCTAGATAGTCCCGTTTTCCGTTCATACGCCTGCAGGCCTTAAACACAAGGCCGGTATCCACTAAAACCGGGTTTAGAGTTTTTTTCATTCCCCTCCAATGGTGGGGTGGCTCCGATTTATCGGAGACGGGGTGGGTTAAACCATTAGAAATTTCTCTTTCCTATAAATCGGGATTCGAAATGACGGCATATCATTTTTCCATTTCCTAAAACTATCTTTGGGCCAATGAATTGGTTAGAAATATTTACCAACTGGCTGCAAAGCCAAAGCCTGCTCGAAACCGCCGGAGTAATTAGCGGCATTTTATGCGTTTGGCTGGCAGCCAAAAACAATATCTGGAACTGGCCTATCGCCATTATCAGCGTAGCCATTTACATTATCATTTTTTTAGAAGCTAAATTGTATGCCGACACCGGCCTGCAGGTTTATTTTTTAGGAATGAATATTTATGGCTGGTATTTCTGGAGCCGCAAACCGGCGGATGCAGCCCAAGTCCCCGTAAAAAGAATCCAACCGATGGAAATTTTGTTTTCTGCCGCCGGAATAGCGGTATTTACTGCATTAATTGGCTTTTTCCTCTATCAAAAAACCGATGCTTCTTTTCCATTTATAGATAGTTTTTGTACAGCATGCAGTTTGGTAGCCCAATTTTTTCTGGCACGTAAAGTTCTTGAAAACTGGCTCATCTGGATTTTTGTAGATATTATTTACGTAGGTGTTTACCTGGCCAAAGGTCTTCATTTAACCGCCGGTATGTACGCTTTATATATTTTTATTGCCCTATCGGGATACCTGGCCTGGCGTAAAGATTTTTTGAAAATGAGTAAAGCATGAGCAAGGTAGAACACATTAAAAAAATTGCCGTAGTTGGTCCTGAATCTACCGGAAAATCAACCATTTCTCCGCTTTTGGCCCAACATTACCAAACCATTTGGGTGCCTGAATTTGCCCGGGGCTATTGCCAGAACTTAACAGAACCCTGCACCTGGCAGGATGAAATCAACATGTTTCGCGGTCAGCTTGACTTAGAAAAAGAGTTATTACCGCAGGCCAATAAAATCCTGATTTGCGATACCACCTTTATTACCGTAAAAATATGGAGCGACCAAATGTTTGGCCGTTCGCCACAAGAAGTTTTGGATGAATTGCCCAAACATCCATACGATTTTTATTTACTGATGGACATTGACCTGCCCTGGCAGGATGATCCGCTCCGTGATTTCCCAAATATGCGGGAACATTTTATGGAAGTTTGGCACCGTGAATTACAAGCCTTAAATGCTAATTACCAGGTTATTTCTGGCAGCGGCAAAGAGCGTTTTCAAAATGCGGTATTGGCTATTGATCAATTTTTAGACAAATCCTGAAATTCAATAAAACTGTCAGAAATTATTAAGTATAAGCAAAAAGCCCTCCGATATATCGGAGGGCTTTTTAAAACAGCTTATTTTTGACGCTCTGCCCAAGCATCCATTTTCTTTTCTAAAACTGCCAATGGCATACTGCCATCTTTCAGTAATTCATCATGGAAATTGGAAATATTGAATTTAGCGCCTAATGCCTGCTCATATTTACTGCGTAGCTCTCTGATTTTAAGCGCTCCAATTTTATACGATAAAGCCTGACCGGGGATAGCCATATAACGTTCTATTTCTGCAGTTGCGCCTTGCTCGCTAATGGCTTCATTATCCATCATGTATTTAATGGCTTCTTCGCGACTCATGTTTTTGGTATGGATGGCCACATCAACAACCAAGCGGATGGCCCGGTGAATTTCATCGCCCAAAGCACCCATATATTGATACGGATCTGTATATAAACCCAATTCTTTACCTAAAGATTCGGTGTATAGGGCATACCCTTCGCCATAAGCACCATACCAGCCAAAACGACGAAATTTAGGCATCTCCTCACTTTCCTGCTGTAAAGAAATTTGGTAATGGTGGCCTGGAATAGCTTCGTGTAAAAATAAAGATTCCATACCCGAAGTGGTATTAAACTTAGTGGCATCCAAAATAGGTACATAGAAAATACCCGGACGGCTGCCATCGGCAGAACCCTGATTATATTCTGCAGAAGCCGAAGCAGCTCTAAATGCTTCGGTCTGGCGCACTTCAAATGGTGTTTTCGGCTCACGTCCGTACAACTTTTTTAAGTTCGGGATCATGGTTTTATGAATTTGATTGAAAGCCGCAATTACATCCTGAGGTGTTTTATAGGGCATAAATTGCTTATCGTTTTTCATAAATTCAAAAAAGGCATTTAAATCTCCTTTAAAACCCACTTCATTTTTAATTCGCCCCATTTCTTCACGAATGCGTTTTACTTCGCTCAAACCCGTCTGGTAAATTTCTTCCGGAGTTTTATCGGTAGTTGTCCAAAATTTAACTAGATAAGCATACGTCTGATCTCCTTGCGGGATGCCCGCTATACCACTGCTGCTTCGGGCTTTAGGCAGGTATTCATTTTTAAGGAAGTCGCCCAGCTTTTTATAGGTTGGGCTTAATTCATTATTGATAGCTTGCTGGTAAGCTTGTGTAATTCTTTGCTGGTCTGCAGCGCTTATTTCTTTAGGAAACTTATTAATCGGACCATAAAATAAACTTTGTTTGGCATCGTTGACTACCATGGCTTCCATTTGTGGAATCATTTTCAGCACCAATGATTTTGGCAACACTACGCCTTCAACCATTCCTTTTCTGAAATTAGCAATAGCGGTATCGGCCCAAACACTGAACCCTTTTACCCTGCCTAGCCAATTATCGTAATCTTTGGCTGTTTTAAAAGGCTGAATACCATCACCAGAACCCAATTGGCCCATGGTTAAGGGTAATCCCCAAAACTGCTGAAAAGGGATCATCCAGGTATTGAGTTTCAAACCTTCCAGTTTAGACTCCAGATCGTATTTAAAAACATCGTAACTCACCTGATCATTATCATTGAGTTTATCGCGGTCAAATTCTTCCAATTTAGTCAGGTATGTTTGATAGAAATTTTTTAACGAATCTCTAAAATCCTGGGTTCCATCGTTAGGTAATTGATCATTAAATCGATTGTCTCCCTGCGTTGTTGCATCAATGGGATTGTAATGTAAATAGGCTTCGGAGTATTGTTCGAATAAACCGTTCAAATCGGTATTGGCCGATTTTGGAGTTTGCTTGCAAGCCAGTAAAACACTGATAAGCAAAGCGAATACACTAATTTTTTTCATGGATTTGGAATTGATTAAGTATAAATCTACAAATTAATTTTTCTTGTCTGAATCTGTACCGATTGTTTATCAAACAAAAAAGGCACCCCCATTCGGGATGCCTTGTATTTATAATTTGGGTTGGGTTAAGCTAGTAATCGTACCGGCTCTTCTAATAAACTTTTTAGGGTTTGCAAGAAAGCGGCTCCGGTTGCGCCATCTACCACACGGTGATCGCAGCTTAGGGTTACTTTCATAATATTTCCGGGAACTACTGCTCCGTTTTTAACCACTGGCACCTGCTGTATTCCGCCAACGGCTAAAATACAGGCATCGGGCGGATTAATAATGGCGGTAAAATCGTCGATACCGAACATTCCTAAATTAGAAATGGTAAAGGTAGAGCCTTCCCAATCGGCCGGTTGTAATTTTTTGGCTTTGGCACGTTGTGCGAAGTCTTTTACTTCGGCAGAAATGTGAGATAATGATTTTCCATCGGCAAAACGAACTACCGGAACCAGTAAACCATCTTCTACAGCTACGGCTACGCCAATATTTACATGTTCGTTGTAACGGATTTTATCTTCTAACCAAGATGAATTTACGTTTGGATGTTGTTTTAAGGCAACGGCAACGGCTTTAACTACCATATCGTTGAAAGAGATTTTTACCGGCGCAAATTCGTTGATTTTGGTACGGGCCTGCATGGCGCTGTCCATATCAATGCTCATTTTTAAATAGAAATGAGGAGCGGTAAATAAGCTTTCTGAAAGGCGTTTGGCAATTACTTTACGCATTTGCGAAACTGGCACTTCTGTATATTTTTCCTGGCCAATAAAGGTTGGAATACTCACCGGTGCTGCGGCTGCTTTTTCTACAGGAGCGTTTGCTGCTGCTTGTGGCGCTGGTGCAGCAATAGTTTTAAAGTTTTCTAAATCTTTTTTAACAATACGGCCGCCTTCTGCGCTGCCTTGTACCTGTCGTAAATCAATACCTTTTTCTTTGGCAATTTTACGTGCCAAAGGCGATGCTTTTACTCTTGAATCGTCGCCATCGGCAAATGCTGCAGGTGCAGGAGTATTAACAACAGCTACCGGAGCCGGAACGGCGGCCGCTACTTGTGGCGCTGGTGCTGCAGCAGCTTGTGGACTGGCTGGTTTTAATAAAGGCGTAATATCGGTTCCTTCTTTACCAACTATGGCAATAATATCGTTTACTTTAGCCGCTTGTCCTTTTTCTACTCCGATGTATAATAGGATTCCGTCGGCATAACCATTCACTTCCATGGTGGCCTTATCGGTTTCCACATCAGCCAGAGCGTCGTCGCCTTTAACTTTATCACCTACTTTTTTATGCCATTCGGCGATAACGCCTTCGGTCATGGTATCGCTTAACAAAGGCATACGGATAACCGTTGCGCCTAATGATTCTGGACTAACCACTGGTTCTGAAGATGCAGCTACAGGAGCCGGTGCGCTTGCAGGGGGTGCCGATTCTGCTGCTGCCGGAGCGGCTGCAGGTACATTGCCAGACAATAAAGCCTGAAAATCTTCTCCCGGAGCACCAATTACGGCTATTACAGAGTCTACCGGAGCAGCCTGTCCTTCGGGAGCGCCAATATGTAATAGGGTTCCTTCCTGGAAAGATTCAAAATCCATGGTAGCTTTATCTGTTTCGATTTCTGCAACCAAGTCTCCTGATTTTACGGTATCACCCACTTTTTTATGCCATTTAGCAATCACCCCTTCGGTCATGGTGTCGCTCATTTTGGGCATGCGTACTACTTCAGCCATAATTCTTTTATCGTTTTAACTTAATCGCGAATGAATGGATAATCGCTTTGTACGTAAACATCTTTGTATAATTCGCTCGGATCTGGCCAAGGTGATTCTTCTGAGAATCTAACCGATTCGTCAACTATGGCTTTGATTTTTTCATCAATTTCCTGAATCCAGGCTTCGTTGGCATATTTTTTCTTCAGGATGGCCTCTCTGATTACATCAATCGGATCCTTAGATTTATATTCTTCTACTTCTTCTTTGGTACGGTATTTAGCTGGATCGGACATCGAGTGTCCTTTGTAACGGTAAGTACGCATTTCCAGGAAGGTTGGTCCTTCGCCTCTGCGGGCACGGCTTACGGCCTCATCCATGGCGTTGTGTACTGCCACCGGATCCATACCATCTACCGGAGCACATGGCATATCAAAACCTAAACCTATTTTATAAATATCAACCATGTTGGTGGTACGTGCTACCGAGGTACCCATGGCATAACCATTGTTTTCGCAAATAAAGATAACAGGTATTTTCCAGAGCATGGCCATATTAAAGGCTTCGTGCAGGGCACCCTGACGAACGGCTCCATCGCCCATATAACAAACACAAACATTATCGGTTCCGTTATATTGTTCTGCAAATGCAATACCTGCACCTAGTGGTACCTGGCCGCCTACAATACCGTGGCCGCCAAAAAAGCGATGTTCTTTGCTAAACATGTGCATTGAACCGCCTTTGCCTTTTGAGCAACCGGTGGCTTTGCCATACAATTCGGCCATTACTTCGTTTGCCGACATACCTTTAGCTAAAGCATGGGCATGGTCGCGGTAAGCGGTTATCATCGAATCTTCAGGACGAAGCACCGACATGGCGCCTGCCATAACAGCTTCCTGGCCAATATATAAGTGACAAAAGCCTCTTATTTTTTGCTGACCGTACAATTGTCCTGCTTTTTCTTCGAACTTTCGCATTAAAAGCATCGACTCGTACCACTGTAGATAGGTATCTTTGGTAATTTCTACTGAACTCATTCGCTTAGATATATCTGTTTTAAGGGATGACAAATCTAATATTATCTTGCTGAAAAAAGAAGAGTAATTGTATTGATTACGCTATGTTTTTTTGGCTGTTTTTTGCTAAAAAATGTTAAAAAATACTCCAAAATTTGCTTAGAAGTAAAGTATAGCCTATCTTTGGACTTCTGAAAGGTGTTAATTCACAACGTTTTAACCTTTTTTAAGGCTCAGGACTAAACCCGAAAGCATGGTAAAAAAGATACTCACAATTCTCGTATTCACTTTAATTTTCGCTTCTGTACAGGCTCAAACTACCGATGCAAAGAAAGAAGCGGCCAAGACTGAAGATCCGGATGGTTTAATTTCCGGCTATTTTTCTCAGGTGATGGGCGTTGCGTTATCTGCTACTTCTAATTTAAAGCTTTACCAGTTTGTTTACGATTGGATTGGAACGCCTTACCGCTTTGCCGGTGCATCTCGTAAAGGAATTGATTGTTCTGCTTTTACCAAAGAAATTTACGATAAGGTGTTTAATACGGTTATTAAACGTAATTCTAGAGATATTTTTAGTATGTCTACCCCGGTTGGCCGCGATGCTTTAAAAGAAGGGGATTTGGTGTTTTTCAAAATCAAAAGCAAAAGCATTAACCACGTGGGGATTTATCTGGGCGATAACCGCTTTGCTCACGCTTCTACCAGTCGTGGTGTAGTACTCAGTAACCTCGAAGAACCTTACTATAAACGCTATTTCTACAAAGGCGGGCGGTTGAATCCCGCTTTAAACTAATCTTCTTTTTATTTTCTAAGCTGGATTTTCAGATTTTAACTTCTGAAATCAATTCCCATTCAAGACCTATAAGGTTTTAAAAAACCTTATAGGTCTAATATTATTGTTTATAAAATCACCCTGTTAGACCCTTCTTCAATGCGGATTAATTTGCTTTAAACTGAGCGGTACCAATCGTTTGGTTTTGAGATAGGTAATGCTTACCACGATTAAAGTCATGGTTCCGCCAAATAAAACGGAAGGAATAGTTCCCATTAATCGGGCGGTAAGCCCCGATTCAAATGCGCCAATTTCATTAGATGAGCCGATAAACATGGAGTTTACAGCAGCCACCCGGCCTCTCATTTCGTCGGGAGTGAGTATTTGAAGTATCGTTGAACGGATAATTACACTTACGCTATCAAAAGCACCTTCAAAAAATAGGATGACCAATGAGAGGTAGAAATTACGGGATAGGCCGAAACAAATAATCGAGATCCCAAATCCGGTTACGGCCAGCAAAAGATTACGCCAGGGTTTGGCCATGGGCGAAAACCTAGTCATCAGCAACATGGTAATTACGGCGCCTGCGGCAGGTGCGGCCCTTAAAAACCCTAATCCTTCTGAACCTACTTTGAGTATATCGTTTGCAAAAATGGGCATTAATGCCACGGCTCCGCCAAAAAATACAGAAAATAAATCGAGACTGAGTGCCCCGAGCAGCATACGACTTTTAAATACAAATTTTATGCCTTCGGTAAGACTTTGATACATTGAATCTGTAGGAATGAATGCTGCCGGTTTATTTTTGATAGATAAAGTACAAACTAAAGAGATGAGCATAAATATGAGTACCACAGTAAAACAGGTGGTTACGCCGCTAAAACCATACAACAAGCCCCCTACTGCCGGACCAACAATGGAGCCTATTTGCCAGCTCGATGAATTCCAGGTGGATGAATTTGCCAAATGTTCTTTTGGGACAATTTGAGCCATTAAAGAAAATGCAGTGGGCGAATAAAAGCCACGGGCAATACCTATACCTAAAATCATGAGGTAAATAATGCCTATAATTATTTTTTTAGAAAGATGCTGGGCTGCGAAGCCCGAAGTGGCAAAAAGTAACACAGTAGAACAGAAACAAATAGCTACAATAACCCAGGTGAGGAGTTTCTTTTTGTCTGATTTATCGGCCAGATAGCCGCCATAAAGTGACATGACGATGGAGGGTATAGCCTCTGTTAAACCAATTAAGCCGAGCGAAAGCGGATCTTTGGTTAATTGATAAATATACCAACCAATAACTACGGCCTGTATTTGATAACCAAAAGTGAGAAAAAAGCGCATACCTACATAAGCCCTGAATTCAGGAAATCTTAAGGAGATATAAGGATCTGTTTTTGGATTTGCCTGACTCACCCGCTGTTAGTTAAGCTTAAATCCGCTCTGATCGATCAAGTAAACCAAGCCTGCCATTGATGCTGCACCCAGTTCCAGTTCGCGTTTATTCACGTTTTCAAAAACATCATTTGGGGTATGGTGAATATCAAAATAGCGCTGAGAATCTGGACGGTAGCCAATCAGAATGACTCCGGGTACTGCATTTTTAAGCGGACCAATATCTGCACCGCCGCCACCCAAAGTCAATCTATCTACATCATAAGGCTGTAAAACAGGCTGCCATTGCTGGCTAATTTGCTTAAACAGGCTAATAGGCGCATCGATACCAAAACCTCTGGGCGTAAAGCCGCCGGCATCAGATTCTATAGCTGCCAGGTGTTTTTCTCCATTGAGTTTAGCCAGCTCGGCGTATTTCTGTCCGCCACGCAGACCATTTTCTTCGTTCATAAACATTACGGCTCGTACCGTATGTTTTGGTTTGTAATTGAGCGCTTTAAAAATGCGCAATACTTCTACAGATTGCATTACGCCAGTACCATCGTCATGGGCGCCTTCAGCTAAATCCCAAGAATCTAAATGGCCGCCAACGGTGATAATTTCATTTGGTTTTTCGCTGCCGGTTAGTTCGCCAATTACGTTATATGATAAGGCATCGGGCAAAGTTTCACAATTTTGTTTGAAGAAGAATTTAACCGGAATGGCGGTTTTTAATTTCAATAAACGACTTAATTCGTTAGCGCCTTTGGTTGAAATGGCTGCCGCCGGAATTTTTACGCCGTTGGCCTCATAGCTCATGTTTCCGGTATGCGGATAATCATCCACGCTATGGGTTAAAGAACGCACAATAACGCCAACTGCGCCATATTTAGCGGCTTCTGAGGCGCCGATTCTGCGCTGATCTCCGGCCATGCCGTAAGAAACGCCGGTTTCGATAGGTTTTGGATCGAAAGCACGGTTAAAGAATACAATTTTTCCTTTGATGCGTTCTTCTCCTAATGTTTTTAATTCGTTGAGGCTTTGCAATTCTATAATTTCTGCAGTTAAACCTGCTTTAGGCGTAGCTACCGAACCTCCTAAAGCAGCAATTGGAACCACAATGCTTTGCTTACCAGCCAAAATTTTAGCCTGTTCTTTGGCACCACGCACCCAATGTGGTACCATTACTTCCTGCAAGTACACTTTATCAAAACCGTAATCTTCCATCAGTTTTTTAGTCCATTCTACAGATTTTTGCGCCTGCGGCGATCCGCTTAAACGCGGACCAATTTGCTTGCACAAATATTCCAGGTTGCGGTAGGCATGTCCGTTAACTAAGGCCTCGTCGTAAATTTTACGAATTTGAGCAGAGTCTGCGTTTTGGCTAAAGGCTGCCAGACTAAACAATAGTAAGGAAAGGGTGATTTTAATAAATTTCATAATTGAGGTGGCGTTTTAACAAATGTAATTTTTTTAAGGATGATTTGCATCAGGATATTTTATCCCAACTGATACCCGGATTTCTTTTTTCTAAATACGTTCTAAGCACCTGATTTTCTGTTTGAAGTAAATCTGGATCTTCATCATACAACTGGATCACGCTTTCGCGGGCTTCCTGCAATAAAGCCTGGTCATGGGTTAAATCGGCCAGTTTAAGATCTAAAACACCGCTTTGCTGGGTACCTTCAATATCTCCGGGACCACGTAATTGCAAATCAATTTCCGAAATTTCAAAACCATCGGTGGTGCGCACCATGGTTTCCAGTCGGAGTTTGGCATCGCTGCTTAATTTATTGCCCGACATTAAAATACAATAAGACTGCTCGGCTCCACGGCCAACACGTCCTCTTAATTGATGTAATTGAGATAAGCCAAAACGTTCGGCATTTTCAATAATCATAACGCTGGCATTGGGTACGTTTACACCCACTTCTATCACGGTAGTGGCTACCATAATTTGGGTTTGGCCTTTTACAAAACGCTGCATTTCTTCTTCCTTTTCTGCAGCCTTAAGTTTACCGTGTACAATACTGATGCGGTATTCGGGCAGCGGAAATTCCCGGCTAATGGCTTCGATACCAGCTTCCAAATACAATAAATCGAGTTTTTCGCTCTCTTTAATGAGCGGATAAACGATATAAATCTGGCGGCCTTTGGCAATCTCTTCACGCATAAAGCCAAACATGCGCAAGCGCTGGCTCTCAAACATGTGGACTGTTTTGATTGCTTTACGGCCAACCGGTAATTCGTTAATTACCGATATCTCGAGGTCGCCATATAAAGTCATGGCCAGTGTCCGCGGAATAGGGGTGGCCGTCATCACCAAAACATGGGGCGGAATAGCGCTTTTCTTCCATAATTTAGACCGTTGTTCTACGCCAAAACGGTGCTGCTCATCAATAACCACCAAACCCAGATTCTGAAACTGTACAATATCTTCAATTAAAGCATGGGTACCGATCAGGATATTTAATTTGCCGGAGAGTAAATCTTCGTGTATGATTTTACGCTGTTTTTTGGGTACAGAACCCGTTAACAACTCAATTTTTACAAAATCGTCGTCAACCAAGGCTTTTAAAGAGTGTAAATGCTGACGGGCTAAAATTTCTGTTGGGGCCATTAGGCAGGCCTGGTAGCCGTTGTCAATGGCCAAAAGCATGGTCATTAAAGCCACCACAGTTTTACCGCTGCCTACATCTCCCTGTAATAAACGATTCATCTGGACTCCTTTTTGGGTATCCATCCGGATTTCTTTCATTACCCTTTTTTGGGCATTGGTTAATTCAAAAGGTAGTTTTTCGTTATAAAAAGTAGTAAACTTTTCGCCAACCTCGTCAAATACTACGCCCTTAAACTTACGGGTACGCAGCATTTTGTTTTTTAATATTTTGAGTTGGATGAAGAACAGCTCTTCAAATTTGAGTCGTTTTTGAGCCTGGGCCAGTTTTTCGGCATCTGCCGGAAAATGGATATTCCACATGGCCGATTGTTTATCTATCAAGCCATGCTTTTGAAGCAAATAAGCGGGCAGCGTTTCTTCAATTTCGCGAATGCATTGCTCTAAAACAGCCACCTGCAAACGCTGTATGCCTTTGGTATCTAAAGTAAATTGTTTGAGCTTTTCTGTTGAAGAATAAACAGGTTGCAGCGTTAGGTTTCCCTGCTTTTTTGCCTGCGGATTGTATAACTCTATCTCCGGATGGGAAACTGAAATACGACCGTTAAAGACGGTCGGCTTGCCAAATATGAGGTAAACTGAACCTGTTTGTATATTTTTCTCAAACCATTTAACAGATTGAAACCAGACAAGTTCCATTACGCCGGTATCGTCTTTGAGCTGAATAATTAAACGTTTGGTTTGTTTTTCGCCTAGTACGGTTTTACTCAATACCCGGCCAATAACCTGTACGGCTGGTAATTCGGGATTAAGTTGGTTGATTTTATAAAAACGGGTACGATCTATATACCTGAATGGGTAATGCTGAAGCAAATCGGCATAGGTATATATTCCCAATTCTTTTTTAAGCAATTCGCCACGCTGTGGCCCCACACCTTTCAGGTACTCAATGGCAGTGCTTAATGAATTGGTGTTCAAGGTAAAGGGATTTTAAATGCTTGCTTTTTTAAATTTAGGCACTAAACCCGCCAGCAAATTCCAGTTAAAAACAATAACGGCAACCAGCAATAACACATAAGCCATTAATTGCTGCTGATTAATTGCTTCGTCAAAATAGAAAAAGGCAACGGCAAAAGCAACTATGGGGTTGGCATAAATGAGAATACCCATGGTTGATGATGGTAATCCTATTAAGGAATATAAGCTTAAAAAAAGTGGTATAATGGTAAATACAACCGATATGATTACAATATTGAGCCAAAAATTAAAGTCCGTGGGTATTCCATTAAAATGGTAAACAAACAAAGGAAACATCAATATGGCGGACAAAATGAGCTGTACACCGAGCATATTAAATTTATCTACTTCTTGGACTACTCGTTGGATGATGAGGTAAAAAGCATACAATGTGGCAATACCTACCGACCATAACACATCGCGAATGGAGCCTTGTGCCAATATCAAAATGCTGATCATGGCAATACCCAAAGCAAAGAGTTTCAGATTGCTTAGATGCTCTTTGAGTAAAAAAAAGCCCCCCATGGCGGTAAGCAATGGGCAAACCATATAGGCAAAAGCTGCCGAAGTTAAACTGACATGATTGACGGCATAAATAAAACTCAACCAATTGGCGGTAACTAGAACCCCGGCACAAAGGGTAAGAAAAATAATTTTTTTTCTTTTTTCAGGACTTTGTGAACGTAGGTTCTGAATATCTGTTTTGAGCTTCTTTCTACGAAATAATAGGATGACCAGCCAGGCAATGGCCAAGGAAGTAAAAATGCGGTAATGCAGGATTTGGTCTGATGGATAAGCCTGCAGTTTTCTTAATGGGATGGAAAAGAAACCCCATAAAGAGGTGGCGGTTACGGCAGCCAATAAATATTTTAAGCGGCTTTCTTTCACGCTTTGGCAGCAATTACAGAGATTTCAACCTGTACGTTTTTAGGTAAGCCAAGTACTGCAACCGTTTCTCTGGCTGGAAAATCTGATTGGAAATAAGCACCGTAAATTTCGTTTACTGTTCCAAAATCAGCCATATCTCTTAAAAAGATAGATGTTTTAACGATATGCTCAAAACCATAACCGGCCTGTTTAAGAATCTGCTCAAGGTTTTTCATTACCTGAACGGCTTCTGCTTTTACATCGCCTGAGATGAGTTCGTTAGTACTCGGATCAATGGCAATTTGCCCGGATATAAATAACATATTTCCGGTTTGTACTGCCTGGCTATACGGGCCAATAGGCAAAGGGGCATTGGGGGTATGGATTATCTTTTTCATTACGATTTTGTAAGCCAGTCGATGAGTTTGTAGATAATACCGCCGGCAAACAACAAAATGGCGATGGTATTGATGGCATGCATCACTTTTAGATTAAAACTTTGTGGCCGATTTGGATCTTTTTTTCTAAAGAAGTACATGATGGTAAAGGTATAAACAAAAAAAGAGTCCCGATAAATTATCGGGACTCTTTTTTTTACAATATGCTTATTTACATTATCGTCTTACAATCTCTACACGTCTGTTTTGCTGACGGCCTTCTTCTGTTGCATTAGAGGCAACTGGTTGGGTTTCGCCAAAACCCTTAATGGTAATTTTGCTGGCAGAAACACCAGAATTTACCAAATAAGATTTAACTGCTTTTGCCCGGTCCTCAGACAGCTGCATATTGTATTCTGCAGTGCCTTCTTCAGAACTATGCCCGTTAATTGCTATTTGAGCATCGGTTTCGGTCCTGAGCGTTACAGAAAGTTTGTCTAAAAACTCATAATCCGTGGTTTTTAGCACATCCGAATTAAAATCGAACTGAACTGTCTGACGTGTATGTGCTATCCTATCCGGACAACCGTTTAATGCAGCGGTTCCTTTTTCTGTAGGGCAGCTATCTTTAGAATCTGGTATGCCATCTGCATCACTATCAAGCGGGCAGCCGGAGCCATCAACTTTTAAACCTACTTCAGTATCTAAACATTTGTCTAATTTATCGGCAACACCATCGCCGTCGGTATCTTTCAATAAATCGGCGGTTTCTAAAGTGTTTAAACGATTTTTTAAAGCATCCAACTCTTGTCTTAAACTGGGGTCTTTTAATTCATCATACATCAATACTAATGGATTAACCCATTCTAGATTTGATTTGGCTAATTTTCCTAATGAGAAATCTAAGCCGCCATGAAGGTAAGACCATTTGTCGTTATTGCTTGCCGTTACTTTTCCATCCAAATCATCAGCTTTGAGGAAATACATATTATAACCTAAATTAAAGTTAATGCGGTCTGAAACTTTGAATTTTGCACCCATACCCAGGGGTAAAAATCCTTTTTTTAAATACGTTTCGTCGCCATCTTTGCCATAGGTTCCTTTGGTATCAAAAGTCTGGACATGCTCATCGGTATAGGAGTAAGCATAAGCAGCATGACCATAACCAAATTTAACCAGGAAATTAACCTGATTGGCCTTTTTTAAAAAATCTACGGTTGCAACATTAATTACACCCATTAAACTGGCAGACCAGCCGAGTTCTGATGAGAAACCCTGATTGCTGTTTTGAGATAATCCGGCAAGATTTTCATTTTCGGCTGACAATTTACCTTTGAGCAATCCTGCCTCCAGGGCAAATGCATGTCCCAATTGTTTACGAAGGCTTAAGTCATAGCCCAGATTCATTTTTGGGCCATTATAATCGCCCTTACCTGTTAGTATAGTGCTTGGCGACAGTGCGCCAACATTGAACCCTACAGACCAAGTTCTGTATTGACTTCTACCACCAAATATTTTGGCTTGGGCTCGCTTTGTATCAGCGGTTTCTTGTGCTGTAGAGACTGCTGAAAAGCCAAAAGCAATAATGCAGAGGAATACAACTTTTTTGAGTATAAAATAATCCATAATAATTGTTTAGTTGTTTAGACTTATTCTTTTAGTTAATAACATTAGTATAACGGAATTAAGCAAAGAATATTTTACAATTAGATGAAATTATTGCGCTGAATAAGAAATAAGCTAAAATTGATTAAAAGGTTAGTTTTGGGGAAAGTAGGAAACAAATTTATTTTAGATAACTGAAGAAAGCCTAGGCGAGCGCCTTGCCTGGTTATACAAGCTTATTTAAAACAAGTCAACTTTGGTGTCAACTTATTTCAGGACTGGACGGGACAAATAAAAAAGGCTAGCGATAATCGCTAGCCTTTTTTTACAATATGCTTATTTACATTATTGTCTTACAATCTCTACACGTCTGTTTTGCTGACGACCTTCTTCGGTTGCATTAGATGCTACCGGACGGGTTTCGCCAAAACCTTTGGTAGTAATATTGCTGGCGGTTACGCCAGAGTTTACTAAATAGGTTTTTACTGCATTTGCACGATCTTTAGATAATTGCATGTTGTATTCTGTAGTACCTTCTTCTGAAGCATGACCCTCTAATTGTAATTTAGCTACTTTACCATCTCTTAAATCATTAGATAATTCATCTAAAGCTGGGTAAGAAGCAGTTCTTAATACAGACGAGTTGAACTCAAACTGAATAGCATTTACTGCAACTTCTGTAGCCGGACAGCCATTAAATTCTGCAGTACCTTTTTCGGTTGGGCAGCTATCTTTAGAATCTGGCACACCATCAGCATCTACATCAAGCGGACAGCCTGAACCATCTACTTTTATACCTGCTTCAGTATTAGCACACTTGTCTAATTTATCAGCAACACCGTCACCATCAGAATCTTTTAACAAATCAGCAGCTTCTAAAGTGCTTACGCGACCTTTTAACGCTTCTAATTCTTCGCGTAATGTAGGATCTTTTAATTCATCGTACATTAAAGCAACCGGATTAACCCAGTCTAAGTTTGGTTTAGCCGCAGAACCTAAAGAGAATTCTAAACCAGCATAACCATAAGACCATTTATCGTTTGAGTTAGCACCAGCAATGGTACCATCAATATCATCTGCATCTGAGAAATACATATTGTATCCTAGATCGAAGTTAACACGGTTTGATACTTTGAATTTCACACCCAATCCAACTGGAATAAAAGTATCTCTTACTTTGGTTGAGGTACCTACTGTATTAGCAGCATCAGTTACCTGGTAAGAATTTCCATTAAAACCATAACCGGCTTTAACTAAGAAATTAACCGCATTTTCTCTTTGTAAGAAATCTACTGTAGCTACGTTAACAACACCCATTGCAGCTGCAGACCAAGTCAATTTAGTTTCGAAAGCATTATTAGTATTACCAGCAGATCCGGCGCCACCTTCGTTGCTTCCAGATAATTTTCCACCTAAGAAACCGAACTCTAAACCAAAAGCGTGACCCAATTGCTTACGCAATGTTAAGCCATATCCTAAATTAAGATCTGCTTTATAATAATCATTAGTTCCGCCGGTTAATACTTTTGGAGTTAAAACACCTGCATTAAATCCTAATGACCAGGTTCTGTACTGTGCTCTTCCGCCAAATACCTTGGCAGTTGAGTTCGCTGTAGTAGTTGATTCTTGCGCATTTGAGATGGCTGAGAAGCCTAACAAAATGAACATTGAGCAAGCAACAGCTTTCTTAAATGTAGAATAAATCATACTCTGTTTTTTAAAGGTTAAACAATTTCTATTATGTAATTATTTGCAAAAATAATGATAAGTTTGGTTTAACCAAAAATCATAATCGCATTCGATATAGACAAACGTCGTACCAAATCGTTCAAAAATAACTAAAATTATTAGAAAATTGTTTTTTCTAAATAAGAATATATGAAATATACTCCTCCCAACCCTCTTTTATTTGTTGCTAACCGCAAAAATTTTGCAAAACATCTAAAAAGTAATTCGCTCGCTGTATTTAATGCCAACGATGAGAATCTACGAAGTGGGGACCAAAATTTTATCTTTAAACAAAATGCCGACCTGTTCTATTTGAGCGGAATAGACCAGGAACAAACCATTTTAATTCTTTTTCCAGATTGCCCCAATCCCCTTTACCGCGAAGTATTATTTCTTCGCCAAACCAATGAGCATATTGCCGTTTGGGAAGGTCATAAATACACTAAGGAGCAAGCTCGCAGGGCTTCGGGTATTGATCAAATTTATTGGTTAGATGAATTTTGGAATATTTTGCAATCTATTGTGCATTACGCAGAAAACATTTATCTCAATACTAATGAGAACGACCGCTATGTGCATTCGGTACCTTATCGTGATTTACGTTTTATTCAGGAACTGAAAGAGCGCTATCCTTTACACCATTACGAACGGAGTGCGGTTATTTTGAGAGACTTACGCCCGGTTAAATCAGAAATTGAAGTAGAGCTGACTAAAAAAGCGTGCCAAATTACCCGGGATGCTTTTGTACGGGTGCTAAAATTTATCAAGCCAGGAGTTAAAGAATATGAAATTGAGGCCGAAATTATCCATGAATTTATCCGCCAGGGAGCTACCGGACATGCCTATAACCCGATTATCGCTTCGGGTCCCAATGCCAACATTCTGCATTATAACGACAATAACCAGGAATGCAAAGATGGCGATGTGATTTTATTTGATTTTGGCGCAGAATATGCCAATTACAATGCAGATATGAGTCGTTCTATTCCGGTAAGCGGACGTTTTACCAAACGCCAGAAAGACGTTTATAACGCTGTTTTAAGAGTAATGCGGGCAGCCACTAAACTAATTGTAGCCGGCACCATTTGGAATGAATACCATGAAGAAGTGGGCCGTTTAATGGAAAGCGAATTAATTGGCTTGGGTTTATTAGATAAACACGATGTGGCCAAACAAAACCCGGCCATGCCTTTATACAAAAAGTACTTTATGCACGGCACTTCGCATCATTTAGGTTTAGATGTGCATGATTTTGCCAGTCGTTATAAAGCTTTTGAAGTAGGCAACATCTTAACCTGCGAACCTGGTATTTACATTCCAGAAGAAGGATTAGGTATTCGGATAGAAAACAATATCCTGATTACTAAAACGGGCAATGTGGATTTAATGGCTGATATTCCGGTAGAAGCCGAAGAGATTGAAGAGATTA
>CAZFAE010000004.1:0-24845 GCA_964516035.1 uncultured Sphingobacterium sp. | reverse complement strand
AATGTGGATTTAATGGCTGATATTCCGGTAGAAGCCGAAGAGATTGAAGAGATTATGAACGCTTAATCCAATCTGCAACAAAACGGTACAGATTAAAATCGGCCTTTTGAGAAGCTTCAGCAATATCCTGCTGGAGCTTTTTTTTATCATAACCTTCGCTCAGTTTTTGCTGAATGAGTTTCCAGGCTTTTTCTGCCAGCAACAAATTTTTACGTGGACTTGAACTGCCGGCATGTTGATGAATAAAATCAATTAATTCATCTACTCCGGTGCCTTTACTAGCTACGGTAGAAATAACCGGAATAGGGTTTTCTTTTTGCTGGCTCAGCTTTTTTAGGTTATTGGCAAAAGCCGCGGCACCTTCTCTATCTGCTTTGTTTACCACAAACACATCGGCAATTTCCATCAATCCAGATTTTATACCCTGAATTTCATCGCCGGCCTCGGGTACCAAAACCACCACCGTAATGTCTGCTAGTCCGGCAATTTCTACTTCTGATTGTCCCACACCAACAGTTTCTACTAAAATATAATCGAAACCGGCAGCCCGCAAAACATCCACCATTTCAATGGTTTTGGCAGATAGACCACCCAAAGAACCCCGGGTAGCCAGCGAACGGATAAATACATTCGGTTTGTTAAACTGCTCGGCCATCCGGATACGATCGCCAAGCAAAGAACCCAGGTTAAAAGGAGAAGTTGGGTCTATGGCCAAAACGGCCACATACTTACCTTCGGCACTTAAACGATTAATTAAGGCGTTAACCAAAGTGCTTTTACCGGCTCCGGGCGGGCCGGTTATGCCAATAATGGGTACCTGAACTGGCTGAAGATTACGCAATAAGGCATCATAACCCTCCAGGTTATTCTCCACCAGCGTTAATTGCCTGGCTAAAGCTTTAAAATCTCCCTTTTTTATCATTTAAATTTTATCCGCGAAGCGGCATCCTACAAAAAACACCTTTTTTATCCATATTACAAAATTATACACATCGGCAGCAAGCTAATTATATTTATAACTTTGCGTATCAAACCGTATTGATGAAAACCTATTTCCGACTGCTTTCTTTTGCCAAACCGATTGAAAAGTTTGCCATACCTTATATTTTGACTACCGTTCTGGCCATTATATTTAACACCCTAAACCTGGCATTACTGGCTCCTTTGCTGCAAACACTTTTCTTTCAGAACGAAGCCGGTAAAGTTTTTCCCAAACCCGAAGACAGCCTGGATGTGATGGCCCAGTTTCAATATTATATCCATATCGTTACTCAAGAATATGGTTCAATTGGGGCTTTAAAACTGGTTTGTGCCACCATTATCGTTTCTGTGCTTCTGGCCAATCTATTTCGCTATTTATCTCAGCGAATTATGGAAAACCTGAGAGCGCATACTCTGCTCAACCTGCGTAAATCTGTATTTAATAATGTGATGGATTTGCATTTGGGTTATTTTAATAACGAACGCAAAGGCGATGTAATTTCTAAAGTTTCGTCGGATGTGCAGGTGGTGCAATTTTCGGTAACCAGCACCTTACAAGTGGTTTTTAAAGAACCTTTACAACTCATTGCCTACATCATCTTTTTATTCAATATCTCTACACAACTTACTTTTTTCGCTTTATTAATCATCCCCATTTCGGGATTTATTATTGGGCGTATTGTTAAGCGATTGAAAACCCAGGCAGTTAAAGCACAAGAATCTTTGGGATTGATGATTAGTTTTTTAGATGAATCCCTATCGGGAATAAAAATTATCAAAGCGTTTAATGCCAGCGGCCAAGTAAAAGAAAAGTTTGACAAGGAAAACCGGAAATATACCGGCATTTTAAAATCGATGGCCCGCCGGCAGCAATTGGCTTCGCCAGTTTCTGAATTTTTAGGGGTTACGGTGGTTTGTGCCATAGTTTTATATGGAGGAGCCCTAATTTTAAATGGAAATTCCGGATTAGCGGCGCCTGCTTTTATTGCCTATATCACCATGTTTTCGCAAGTAATGCGTCCGGCAAAAGCCATTACCGATTCTTTTAGCCAAATACATTCGGGTATTGCTGCCGGAGAACGTGTTTTAAACTTAATTGATTTAAAACCGGAAATTGTGGATGCCCCTGATGCCAAAGCTGCCGGTGCTTTCCAAAAAAGTATCGAATTCAGCAAGGTTTCATTTGCGTACGGAGACCGTCAGATATTAAAAGAAGTTTCTTTACAAATTGAAGCCGGACAAACCGTTGCTTTGGTTGGGCCTTCGGGTGGTGGGAAATCTACCTTGATGGATTTAATTCCAAGGTTTATAGAGCCTCAAAGCGGCCGTATTCTTTTTGATGGAGATAATATCAGCCATTTACAAATGGAAACGGTAAGAGCGCAAATGGGTATTGTTAATCAGGAATCTATCTTATTTAACGATACCATTTTTAATAATATCGCCTTTGGCAAACCCGGCGCCACAGCAGAAGAAGTGATTGCTGCCGCTAAAATTGCCAATGCCCACGATTTTATATTGAATACTGATGATGCCTACCAAAGCAATATTGGCGACCGAGGTTTGAAGCTTTCTGGCGGCCAGCGCCAGCGTTTGTGTATTGCCCGAGCGGTATTGGCCAATCCGCCCATTATGTTGCTGGATGAAGCTACCTCGGCTTTAGATGCCGAATCTGAAAAATTGGTGCAGGATGCGCTGAATAAACTGATGCAGAACCGTACTTCGCTGGTTATTGCGCACCGTTTAAGTACCATCCAAAATGCAGATAAAATTATTGTTTTGGATGCCGGACAAATTATTCAATCGGGCAATCACCAGGAACTGATGAAAGAAGAAGGATTGTATAAAAAACTGATTGAAATGCAGGTTTTTAATGATTAAAAAATCTTAAACCTAAAATATGTTTAGCTAGCCCGGGATTGAAATCCCGGGCTATTTTTTTTCCAGGCTCTTTCGAAGAAGACCCCCCTGAATGATATCTTTGATGATCATCAGTGTCTCGAAAGACCCTGATGGGACGTTTCGGAATAAAAAATCCCGCTCCGATAATATCGAGGCGGGATTGAACTATCAAAAAATGATATTATAATTTTCGTTTCACTTCTACCTGTTCGTAAGCTTCTACAATGTCGCCTACCTGAATATCGTTGAAGTTCTGGATATTTAAACCACACTCGTAATTGGTGGCTACTTCTTTTACATCTTCTTTAAAACGTTTTAAAGAGGCTAACTCGCCGGCATAAACTACCACACCATCACGGATGATACGTACTTTACTGTTACGGTTAATTTTTCCATCCAATACCATACATCCGGCAATGGTACCCACTTTACTAATTTTGAATACTTCACGAATTTCGACGTTAGCCGTAATCTTTTCTTCAAACTCAGGGGCAAGCATACCTTCCATAGCGGCTTTTACCTCATTAATGGCATCGTAAATAATAGAATATAAACGGATGTCAATTTGTTCTTGCTCGGCCAGCTTACGTGCACTTAATGATGGGCGTACCTGGAAACCAATAATGATGGCATCTGAAGCTGAAGCTAGCAATACATCAGATTCTGAAATCTGACCTACTGATTTATGGATGATATTTACCTGGATTTGTTCGGTAGATAATTTCAATAATGAATCGGCCAATGCTTCGATAGAACCATCCACGTCACCTTTAACAATGATGTTCAATTCCTTAAAGTTACCAATTGCTAAACGACGGCCAATCTCATCCAAGGTAATGTGTTTCTGGGTGCGCAAGCCTTGTTCGCGTTGTAATTGCATACGTTTAGTTGCAATTTCACGGGCTTCCACTTCGCTTTCCATTGAGTTGAACTTATCGCCGGCAGTAGGCGCACCTTGCATACCTAATACCTGAACCGGTGTACTTGGTCCGGCTTTTTCTACTTTCTGACCACGTTCATTGGTTAAGGCTTTAACACGGCCGCTATAACAACCTGCTAAAATTGGATCTCCAACTTTCAGGGTTCCAGATTGAATAAGCACAGTGGTAACAATACCACGGCCTTTATCTAATGCTGCTTCAATTACCGTACCCGATGCCCGCTTGTTAGGGTTGGCTTTCAGTTCCAGTAAATCGGCTTCTAATAATACTTTTTCTAATAGCGCATCAATACCCATACCTGTTTTACCAGATATTTCCTGGCTTTGGTATTTACCGCCCCAATCTTCTACCAAAATATTCATGGTTGATAATTGTTCGCGAATTTTATCGGCATTGGCACCCGGTTTATCCACTTTACTAAAAGCAAATACGATAGGTACGCCAGCTGCCTGGGCATGATTAATGGCCTCTTTGGTTTGCGGCATCACGCTATCGTCTGCTGCAATTACAATAATGGCAATATCGGTTACTTTGGCACCACGGGCACGCATCGCCGTAAAGGCTTCGTGACCCGGAGTATCTAAGAAAGTGATTTTACGTTCATTTTCCAAGGTAACTTCATAAGCACCAATGTGCTGGGTAATACCCCCGGCTTCGCCGGCAATAACGTTGGTTTTACGTACAAAATCCAGTAATGAGGTTTTACCGTGATCTACGTGACCCATTACGGTTACAATTGGTGCACGGTCTAATAAATCTTCCGGAGCATCTACTTCTTCAATTGAAGCATTTTCTTCATCCTCTGGTTTTACAAACTCTACTTCATAACCAAATTCATCGGCTACTATGGTTAGGGTTTCTGCATCTAAACGTTGGTTAATAGATACAAACATCCCCAAAGACATACAGGTAGAGATAATCTGTGTCACCTGAACATCCATCATACTGGCTAGTTCATTAGCCGTAACAAATTCGGTTACTTTTAATACTTTGGATCTCAGTTCGCGTTCTGCTGCTGCATCTTCGGTAGATTGAGCCACATCATCACGTTTCTGACGACGTAATTTAGCTCTTTGTGCAAACTTGCCCGATTTACCTGCTCCGCTTAAACGAGCCAAAGTGGCTTTAATCTGGTCTTGTATTTGTTTTTCTGATGGCTCTTCTTTAGGGCCACTAGGTGTATTGGGTCTATTTCTAAAATCAGGACGGCCGCCTGGTGCTGGACGTGCTCCACCGGTATTGCCTTGGGCATTGCCCGGTTGTCCTGGTGTTGGGCCTGTACGCTTGCGTTTACGTTTATGGTCGCCGGCTGCATTAGATGATGAAGCTACCGGCTGTCCCGGACGTCTTTGTACCGGTAAATCAATTTTACCAATAATATTTGGTCCGGTTAAACGAGTAGTTTGTGCACGGAAAAGTCCTTCGGCAGGTTTTTCTGTAGGTTTATCTGCAGGAGGTTCTGGTTTTACTTCAGCAGGTTTTTCAGCTACTGGTGCAGGCGTTGGTGCTGGTGCAGCCGCTGGCTTAGGCTCGGCAGGTTTTTCTACCGGTTTAGGCGCTGGCTTTACTTCGGCAGCTGGTTCTGTTTTTTTCTCCGGACGGGTTTTCGTGTTCAGCGCATCTAAATCGATTTTGCCGACAATTTTAACCCCTTTACCAGGCTCTTCAGGTTTTACCTCAGCTACCGGTTCTGGTTTAACTTCAACCGGCTTTGGTTTTTCTGGCTGTGCAAAAGACCCGGTGTTTTTAATCAGGATTTCTTCCTGTTCAAAATTGTCGGGGCGCTTGGTTGGAGCCACCGCCGGTTTTTCTACCGTTTCTGCCACATCATCGCGACGGATTTTGCCGATAGCAATTTGCTTGGCTTCTTCCTTCACAATCTTATCGCCCTGGAATTCCTTAGTTAGCGCATCATACATTGCTGATTCGAGCTTGAACATAGGTTTTGCTTCTACAGCAAATCCTTTTTTTGACAAAAACTCGGCAGCGGTAGATAAACCAATGTTTAGCTCCTTTGCGGCTTTAAGTAAGTTGATGTTTTTACCTTCTGACATTTAATAATTTTAAGCTGTTGCTTGTAATATTTACAAAAATAACCTTTTTATTGGCTTGTGCTTTTTTAATAACACATTCGCCATATTTTCGTTTATTCAAATTCTGCACGCAGTACACTCAGTACTTCGTTAACCGTATTTTCTTCTAAATCAGTACGTTTTACCAATTCTTCGCCGTTTAAAGCTAATACAGATTTGGCGGTATCTAAACCAACGCGTTTTAATTCGTCGATAATCCAACCATCAATTTCATCAGAAAATTCTTCTAAATCCACATCTTCTTCATCCTCATCTGCATTTTCGCGATATACATCAATTTCATAACCGGTTAATTTTCCGGCTAATTTGATATTGTGTCCACCACGGCCAATGGCTAAAGAAACCTGGTCTGGTTTTAAATAAACTGCCGCTCTTTTGCCCTCATCATCCAGTTTAATGCTGGTAATTTTTGCGGGGCTTAAAGCTCTTTGAATGTATAATGACAGATTATTGGTGTAGTTAATTACATCAATATTCTCATTTTTTAATTCTCTTACAATACCATGAATACGAGAACCTTTCATACCTACGCAGGCACCAACGGGATCAATACGATCATCGTAAGATTCTACAGCTACTTTGGCACGCTCACCAGGTTCTCTCACAATCTTTTTAATAGTAATCAAACCATCAAAAATTTCAGGAACTTCCATTTCAAACAAACGCTGTAAGAATTCTGGAGCGGTACGTGAAATAATAATTTTAGGATTACTGTTTACCATTTCCACTTCGTGGATAACGGCACGTACAGAATCACCTTTTTTGAAATAATCGGCCGGAATTTGCTCTGTTTTAGGCAAAAGCAATTCGTTGCCTTCATCATCCAAAACCAAAGTTTCTTTTTTCCAAACCTGGTAAACCTCGCCGGTCACAATTTCACCTACGCGGTCTTTATATTTTTTGAAAATTTCGTCTTTCTCTAATTCCAAAATTCTGGAAACCAAAGTCTGGCGGGCCGCCAAAATAGCCCTGCGGCCAAAACTTTCCAAAGTAATTTGTTCAATGTACTCATCGCCAACTTCCAAATCTGCATCTAAGGTTTTGGCTTCTGCTAATTCAATTTCCAGATCATCATCCTCAGAAAAGCCATCTTCCATCACCATACGTGTACGCCAAATTTCCAAATCCCCGTTATCAGGATTCACAATTACGTCGCAGTTTTCGTCTGTTCCAAAGCGCTTGCGCAGCATACTGCGAAAAACTTCTTCCAATACACTGATTACCGTTGGGCGGTCAATGTTTTTGAAATCTTTAAATTCCTGAAAGGA
Source organism: uncultured Sphingobacterium sp. (assembly GCA_964516035.1). GTDB lineage: Bacteria > Bacteroidota > Bacteroidia > Sphingobacteriales > Sphingobacteriaceae > JAIPAN01. The sequence continues at coordinate 17,660 of CAZFAE010000004.1, read as the reverse complement.
ATCGATTAAATTAATGTTGCTCATTTTTATTTAAATGAAATTAAAACTTTGCTTTCTGCTATGTTGTCGAATGCCAATTCGCGTTCAACGGTTTGGGCTTTTTTACCCTTTTCTTTTTTTATTTCTTCAATTAAAACCTGGCCGGCTTCTGCTTTAATCAGTTTGCCCTCCAGTCTGCTGCCATCTTTAAGCTTTACAGCCAAAGAACGGCCCACATTTTTTTGATACTGCCTAAACAAACTCAACGGAGTATCAATTCCCGGCGATGATACTTCTAAATTATAAGCGGTATCTATCGTGTTTTCTTCCTCTAAATGAAAACCCACATGGCGGCTAATGGCCGCACAATCCTGAATGGCTACACCCTGGTCGCCATCTACCAAAATGATTAATTTACCATTACTATGCATTTTAGCCTCCACCAAAAACAGGTCCGGGCGGTCGGCAATTTTTTCTTCTATCAGCTCAATTACGCGTTGCTCAATTTTCATGCTAGGGTACGGTAAATAAAAAGAGGGGACACCGTCCCCTCTTCCATTCTGTGCAAATATAACACAAATAATTAGGTTTTCAAGCCTTTAGTAGCCGAATTTGTATTCAAAGGGCTTGCTTTTGCTTTTCAGACCCTCTTTTTTAAACAACTGCAATAAGTTTAATTGCAAATTTTTAGGGTAAACCTGTACAAAATAAGCCTGTCCTTTTACAAAAGGAAAAAGGGGTGTAAATAGCAATGCGCTATCTCGAAGCTGGTAATTACCGGGGAGTGCTTTTTGTAAATCACGCAAATCAGGGTCATCTGTTTCCGGATAAACCGCAAAAAACTGCTTACAAAAAGCGGTATCCAGGCTGTCTGACTGTAAAAATGTTAAAAGTTCCGGAGGCATATTTTTAAGCATTAGGGCACTGCTATCCGGCGAAAGCCGAACCTGCAAATCGAGTTCATTATCCAAAACTGTCGGATTTTGACAGGCCGCAATGGTCAAAATAACCATTAAACAAAACAGAATCCCCTTATACATCGTTGTAAATTTTGATTAAATTTAGAAAATGAAATTAATTATAGAGATTTTATTAGGCGGTTTGGCGGTTGCCATTGCAGCCTACCTCATTCCAGGCGTAACGGTAAACGGTTATTTAACCGCCCTAATTGCCGGCCTGCTCATCGGTTTCGTAAATGCCACCATCGGCACCATTTTACGTATCCTCACCTTCCCCATCAACATACTCACGCTGGGTTTAATGTCGTTTATCATCACGGTATTAATGGTTTTATTTGTAGATCGCCTGCTCGACGGCTTTCAAACCGAAGGTTTCCTTTCGGCCATGATTTTTGCCGCAGTACTGGCTTTATTAAAAATGGTATTCAGCTTATTCAGTCCTTCCGAAGATTAAAAATCGATTTTTTTGAAAACCGAAGCCAGTAAAAATAACCTGCAACAGCCCCGCTTTCCGCCCCGATAAAAATCGGGACTGCAATCGGGTTTATTAAACCCAGGTTATTCCCCTCAAACGGAGGGGTGGCTCCGATTTATCGGAGACGGGGTGGGTAAATTACTAAACTAATTAAACGTCATCCTGAGCCTGTCGAAGGATGGTTCCCCAATCGCCGTATTTCTACAAGCTCAATATGAACGATTGACCCAGACCTAGTTTCGGCACGATTGAGAGTGGTGCCCCACTAATAGAAAGCTGACAGTTTTTTTCTTAATTTCGACCCCTATGGAATTACTCAATAACCCCGAAATCTGGATTTCTTTGATTACCCTAACCGTTTTAGAAATCGTACTAGGCATCGATAACATTATTTTTATTTCCATTTTAGCCGGTAAATTGCCAGAAAACCAGCAGCGCAAAGCCCGCCAATTGGGTTTAGCCCTGGCCATGATTACCCGGGTATTACTACTGCTTTCCCTCAGCTGGGTAATGAGCCTAACTACCCCTTTATTTAACATGGGCAATTGGATAGGCGCCACCGATGCCGAATTATTAAACAAATTGGGCATTTCGGGCCGCGATTTGATTTTATTACTCGGAGGTTTATTCCTCATTTATAAAAGCACCAGCGAAATACACGAAAAACTCGAAGGTGTCGAAGAACATAGCGGTACCAAAAAAGTCCTTTCTTTCTCGGCTACCATCGTACAAATTCTCATATTAGATATCGTATTTTCCCTCGATTCGGTAATTACCGCAGTAGGAATGGCAGACCACGTAGAAATCATGATAGCCGCAGTAATTATTGCAGTAATTGTGATGATGCTTTCTGCCGGAGCCATCAGTGCTTTCGTAAACAAGCACCCAACTGTAAAAATGCTGGCTTTGTCTTTCTTACTGTTAATTGGGGTTTCTCTTTTAGCCGAAGCCTTTGAGCAACACATCCCGAAAGGATATATTTATTTTGCCATGGCATTCTCTGTATTGGTAGAAATGCTCAACCTTAGAATGAAGTCTAAAACCAAGCCGGTGCAATTACACAACACCCCCGAAGCGCCCAAAGAAGACTAAAATACCCGGCAAAGCAAACCTTTAAGGTATTCGCCTTCCGGAAAAGAAGACCGAACAGGGTGGTCTGCAGGCTGGCAAAACTGGTCTATAAACTGAACTTTCTTGCCCGCATCCAGCGCAGCCCAGGCCAAAATTTGCTTAAACGTATCAATATCTACAGCGCCCGAGCAAGAATAAGTGGCCAGTAAACCGCCCTCATTCAATAAACCCATGGCCAAACGGTTTAAATCTTTATACGCCCTTGAAGCTTTGGTTAAAGCCGAACGCGAAGGTGCATATTTAGGCGGGTCGAGTACAATCAGGTCAAACTTTTCGTCTTTTTCTTTAAAATCACGCAATTGCTTATTCACATCAGATTGAATAGAAAGCTGCTGCTTAACTTTAAAAGCATTCAGTTTCACATTGCGCTTAAGCGTTTCAATAGCCAGTGCAGAACTATCTACACTTACCACCGTTTTAGCCCCGGCAGCCAATGCATTTAGCGTAAAACCGCCCGAATAAGCAAAGCAATCCAATACCTTTTTATCCTTGGCATATTGCGCTACCTTTTTGCGATTATCACGCTGGTCGCAATAAAAACCAGATTTTTGCCCTTCGGCAATATTTACCTCATAATGAATGCCGTTTTCCATAATTTGAATAAATTCTGGAGGAGCTACACCCCACAACACACCGCTTGAAGCATCTAACCCTTCATGAGCACGTGCATTGGCATCACTGCGGTCAAAAATACCTTTAGGCTGGAGTAATTTTTGCAATTCATCCAGCCAGATCGCTTTCACCTTCTCCATACCGGAAGTTAAAATCTGTACCGATAAAAAATCTGCATAACGGTCTACAATTAATCCCGGTAGGAAATCAGCTTCGCTAAAAATTAAGCGACAAACATTCGTTTCCGTGCTATCCAGCAAATCGCGGCGGGCATTAACTGCCTGCTGAATACGCTTGCGCCACCAAAGCTCGTCAATAGGCTGTTCGGCATCCCAGGCTAAAACCCGTACCGCCACCCTAGATTGCGCATTGTAAAAGCCCGCAGCCAGGAAATCTCCCTTGGCATCTAACACTTCTACAATTTCTCCGTTTTCCGGATTTCCCTTAATTTTTTCAATTGCACCCGAAAAAATCCAGGGATGTAATTGTCTAACGGCTTTCTCTTTGCCTTTTCTTAAAACTACGCTATGCATGCCGCAAATGTAAACAAGTTTTGCTTTTCGTTTTCTACCTTTGAACCGATATGAAGTACATCAATTTTGGCGACGAATCTGCTTTAGCACCCGACGAGTTTTTTATGAAAGAAGCTTTGAAAGAAGCCCATAAAGCCCTTGAGCTAGACGAAGTGCCTATTGGTGCCGTAATTGTTTGCCAGGGTCGCATTATTGGCCGTGGCCACAACCTTACCGAACGCTTAAACGATGTAACGGCCCATGCCGAAATGCAGGCTTTTACCGCCGCTGCCGATTATTTAGGCGGAAAATATCTTTTAGATTGTACCCTTTACGTAACCATGGAACCCTGCATTATGTGTGCCGGAGCAAGTTACTGGACCCAAATTAGCCGCATTGTTTTTGGTGCTTACGATACTCAGCGTGGCTTTTCAACCGTACAACAACGCATTTTGCATCCTAAAACAGAAACCATAGGCGGTATAAAAGGCGAAGAGTGTGGCGAATTGGTCAGAGCATTTTTCCGGTCAAAACGGAGTAAAAGTTAAGCCCGATTTAAACAAAGTATCCCGATAGGAGTTTATATTTGTAGTATAAAATTGTTCAACCTTTAAAATCAACATATTATGGCATTTGAATTACCTGCATTACCTTATGCAACCGATGCGCTAGAACCGCATATTGATAAAATGACTATGGAGATTCACCATGGCAAACACCACCAGGCTTATGTAGACAATCTGAACAAGGCTTTAGCCGGAACAGAATCTGCAGACGCCAAAATTGAAGATATTTTAAAAAATATTTCTAAATTTCCGATGGCGGTTCGTAATAATGGCGGCGGACATTTTAACCATACCTTATACTGGTCTATCATGTCGCCAAACGGTGGCGGAGCGCCAAGCGGCGATTTAGCTAAAGACATTGATGCTACTTTTGGTTCATTCGATGCGTTTAAAACAAAATTTGCCGAAGCCGGCACCACCCGTTTTGGTTCAGGCTGGGCTTGGTTATGCGTAAAAGCCGACGGTTCTTTGTGCGTATGTTCATCACCAAACCAAGATAATCCATTAATGGATGTTGCAGAATGTCCGGGTACCCCAATTTTGGGAATGGATGTTTGGGAACACGCATATTACCTTAAATACCAGAACAAACGCCCAGATTATATTTCCGCTTTTTGGAATGTGGTAAACTGGACAGCAGTAGCAGAACGTTACGCAAAAGCGAAATAATTAAAACAAAAACCACAGAAAAAGAGTAGTGTAGAAATATACTGCTCTTTTTTATGCGTAAAATTATTCTGCCCTTACTGCTTTTTATGCTTTTACTTTCCGCTTGCGAACTGGTTGGCGATATTTTTGCCGCCGGTTATTATGCCGGGATTTTCGTGGTTTTTATCGTGATTTTACTCATACTTTTTCTCATCGGCTATTTTAGAAGGAAGTGAAAAACACATAGCCATTCTTTTGTCTGTCGATCAAAATAAAATAAGTATTTTGGTAGTTCGGCATGCTTATCAAAACGTTCAAAATCTATATCTGCACCTTCCTTATGGGAGCTGTATTGTTTTCCTGCAAAAAAACGGCTAAAAGTCAGCGATATGTAGCAGGAGAAATCTATTATGGTAGCAAAAACTATGTAAAGTATATTGCCGGCGACGCCGAAAGTCCGATCATTTTATCATCACCGCATGATGGGACACTAGATCCTGACGAAATTCCCGACCGGAACCAAGGTACATCGGTCAGAGATATTTATGCCAGCGATTTGACCCTAAAGATTGCCGATTCAATAAAACAACTGACCGGTTTGCGTCCGCATGTGATTATAAATGATTTAAAAAGGATCAAACTCGAACCCAACCGCAGTTTGACAGATGCTCAGTTGACCAATGAAATTGCTGTTAAAGCCTATAATGAGTATCATGGCTTTATTCAAATCGCACAAAACACGGTTAAACAAAACCCAGGCAAGGGGCTCTATTTCGATATGCATGGCCATGCACACGACATAAGCAGAATTGAAATCGGTTATCTACTCAGCATTAGCCAATTGAACGGCAGCGATAACAATCTTAATGCACTTGCATCGGCCTCGAGCATTTACCATATCTTCCGGCAAAATTCAAAAAGTTTCAGCGATCTAATTCGCGGGGCAAATAGTTTAGGAACGATGTTCCAGGAAGCAGGTCTACCGGCCATTCCTAGTTCGACCGATCCGCATCCTCTGGGCGACCCCTATTTTAATGGCGGTTATTGCACCCTAGCTTATGGTTCTATTAATGGCGGCAGTATTTCGGCCATACAACTCGAAACCCCGGGCCCATTGGTTAGGAACAATAGTAGCCTCCGTTCGTCAGCAGCTGGGAAAATGGCCAGGGTAATTGACCGTTATGTTCAAAACAACTTGAACCTTTAAAAACTCTCTAAACCACCACTAAGGATTTTAAATAAGGAAATTTTCTAATCCATTGCTTATTTTAGTGACAAACAATAAAACCCATGCTCAAAAAAATATGTCTTGTGCTGCTGCTTGCTTTTAGCAGTATTTCCGCATTTGCACAATTAGTAGGCCCCGGTAAAACCGTTAATCCTTACCAATATAGCGTTGTTAAAAATCAAACTTTTGAGCATGCATCGGTGGTTAGTGCACATCCTTTGGCCAGCCTAGTTGGAGCCGCCATTATGAAACAAGGTGGTAATGCCTTTGATGCCGCCATTGCCACTCAGCTAGCTTTGGCTGTAGTTTATCCCGGAGCAGGAAATATTGGCGGCGGCGGTTTTTTATTAGCCAGCCAAACCGATGGACAATTAGTAGCCATCGATTTTAGAGAAACCGCACCCCAAGCCGCAGGCAGAGATATGTATCTGGATGCCGCCGGAAATGCGCAAAACGATTTATCGCAAAATGGACATTTAGCTGCCGGAATACCGGGAACCGTTGCCGGATTATTTGCCACGCTTCCGAAAGCCAAATTATCATTTAAAGAACTGATACAGCCGGCCATAGATTTAGCCGAGAAAGGCTATGTTATTCTGGCTGGCGAAGCCCGTGGTTTAAACGCTAACCGGGAAGATTTTTTGAAATACAGCACCAGTATTCCTGCATTTGTAAAGAACACTCCATGGAAAGCCGGCGATACACTCATCCAAAAAGATTTAGCCAATACCCTGAAAAGAATCAGAGATAAAGGCCAAAAAGGTTTTTACGAAGGAAAAACCGCTCAATTACTGGTGGCCGAGATGAAACGCCGCAACGGTATCATCACCTTAAAAGATTTAAAAAACTACCAGACTAAAAGCAGAACGCCATTAAGTTTTAATTATAAAGGGCATCAGATTATCGGCTTTCCGCCACCCAGCAGTGGCGGTATTATACTGGCACAGGTACTAAAAATGCTGGAAGACCGCCAGCTCGAAACCCTCGGATTTCATTCGTCGCAAAGTGTTCAATTGATGGTTGAGGCTGAACGCCGGGCCTATGCCGACAGGGCAGCGCATATGGGCGATCCGGATTTTTGGAAGGTACCTTTAGAAAAACTAATCTCAAGCCAATATCTCAAGCAACGTTTCAGCAATTTTAAGGAAGGTCAGGCTTCTAAAAGTGAAAATGTTAAAGAAGGAAATTTTAATGAGAGCGATGAAACGACACACATCAGCATTGCCGATGCGGAAGGCAATATTGTATCGGTAACTACCACATTAAATGGAGGTTATGGCAGCAGAACAGTGGTTGGTGGTGCAGGTTTTCTATTAAATAATGAGATGGATGATTTTAGCATTAAACCTGGCGTAGCCAATATGTATGGCGCCGTGGGCGGCGAAGCCAATGCTATTCAGGCTAATAAACGCATGCTCAGTTCTATGTGCCCGGTGCTGGTACTTAAAAACACTCAACCGTATATCGTAATTGGTACGCCCGGCGGAACCACCATTCCTACTTCGGTTTTTCAGGGTTTGGTGAATATTATTGATTATAATTTAAGTGCAGATGAAGCGATTAATTCGCCTAAATTTCATCATCAATGGTTGCCCGATGAGGTTTTTGTAGAGAAAAACTTTCCGAAAGAAGTACGAGCCAAATTAGAAACCATGGGTTATAAAATCACCGAAAGGGAAGCCATAGGCAGAACGGAGCTGATTGTGTTTGATGCGAATGGTAAATTGATTTCGGCTGCCGATAAACGCGGCGATGATAGTGTGGCCGGATTTTAGACGTCACCCTGAGCCTGTCGAAGGGTGAATTGTATATGCTCCCCTGTTTTAGGGGAGCTGTCCGCAGGACTGAGGGGTAAATTAACCTCCCCAGCCCCTCCTAAAATTAGGAGGGGATTTTATAAATCCGTCTTGTCCGTAGCAAAATTCTACGGACAAGTTGAATATTTTTAATTCAACAAACCGGCACTCCATTGCAGTGCATAAACCGTTTTGTAGAATTTGGTTTTAATACTGATGAGTTTTTCCAATGCTTCCAAAGCTTTATTCTCCCGGCTATTGATTAAAAACAAAGAACTCTCTCCGTTAAAAAACCGGGTTTCTTCGGCCTTTACCAATTGCTGGTAGTTGGTGTAATTATCACTCTGCAGTGCGGTTTGGCTTTTTAATGTGCTTAATTCATTGTAATAGCTTTGTATTTTCAATTGAATTTTCTGCCGGGTTTGGTTCTGGTCCAAGCGAGTTTCTTCAATTTTTAAACGGGCTTTTTTATAGTCGCCACGGCCTTGCGAAAAACGCAAGGGAATGGCCACTTTTAGTCCGTATTGAAAATAATTTTCAAATAAACCTGCAGTATTGATACTATTAAAGGCATTGTTTCCTTTAGCCAAATGATTGTAAGAGAAATCTACCTTGGGCAAGAGTTCCTGAAATTTTAGTCGTTTATCTATGGCCAGTACTTCTAATTTATAATTGTATAAACTAAGTTCCGGATGGTTTTTGTCTGCCGAATTCAGCAATTCTGTTAAGGAGAGGTTGGTGCTCAAAATAGCGGCTTCATTTTCCCAGCCATCTTGTGGTTTAATGGCAGCGGGAAGCATATATGGACGGTCCATTTCATCCCATAAAAAAGCAGACAATTGTAAACCAGCCTGCTGAAATTCGAGCCATTGCTCATTTTGCAGGTACCTGTAACTTTGTAATTGCGTTAATGCTTCTACGGTATCAATAGCAGGCCTTTCGCCCATCTCATAACTTCTTTTTACCAAGGCTAATCTTTTCTCATTGATAATCACGATATTTTGGGTTACCTGATAGCTTTGCCATGTTTTTACCCAATGCCAGTAAGCTTCCATGGCTTCCATCAGTAAATTATTAAGCACCGCTTTTTGTTCTACCCTGGCCATGGTATTAATTACTTTGGCTTGCTGTAAAAAAGCCCTGCGCTTATCCATGAGCAGGTTTTTTGCCAGCGGGATGTTGATGCCCACATAACTGGATTCTCCGCTGCTTTGCGATGGGTCTAATCGGTTGCCCGATAAGCTTTCCAAGCCACTGTAAAGTTCTACACCAAACCAGGTGGGTATGCGTATTTCGGGCGAAGTGTAATCGTAATAATTTTCGGCATTAAATGTTTTCCGGCTGATAGCGTTACTTAAAATTGGGTCAAAAGCGCTGCGGGCACTGGTTAGCTCAGCTCTGGTTTTTTCTATTTCGATACCTGTTTTTTTAGCTACCGGATGGAAGCGACGTACGATAGCCAGCAGTTCCTCGGCATTGAGCGTACGAACCGTATCCTGAGCCTCCAGGTCAGAAAAACACAGGCTCGCTAAAAGAAAAAATACAAGGTTTCTGATTTTCATTATTTTTTTACTGATTTTGAAACCGGTTCTTTTAGGGTATAATAATCCGGCGGGAAGCCGTTAATATTTCGCCATAATTCATACCAAATGGGTACATCATTTAACAAAACAATACCTTGTGCGCCGCTGCCAATTTTCAACTGGCTGGGCCACGGCTGTGCATCCGGGTCTTCGGCTACCAAAACCCTAAACATTCCATTCGGGCTGATACTGTTTTCAAAAGCCACCACCTTGGCGCTAAAAGTACCGTAACTGCTGCTGGGCCAGCCGCTAAATACTATTGCCGGAAAGCCATCAAACATAAATCGTACTTTTTGGCCTACATTAATTAAGGGTAAATCTACAGGGCGCACAAACATTTCTACGGCATAGTTCACCATTTTGGGAACGATGAAAGTAATGGGTTCTCCTTCTTTCAATATTTCGCCAATACCCGATTTATTGGCTTGGATAATTTGCCCATCCTGCGGCGCTAAAATAAAGTACATGCCATTGCGGATGGTATAATTAATCACCTGATTTTCTAATTTGGCTACTTCTCCCTGGCCTTTTGCTATTTCACTTAAACTCTGAAAACGGTCGCCTTCGGCTTTGCTTATTTTTTCGGTATATTCTTGTTCTAAACCGTTTTTTTCGAGTTTAACATAAATTACCACTTGTTTGGTTTGCGCCAGTTTATTCTCTACAACAATCTTTTTAGCCAACGCATTCTGAAAAGCAGCGTTTCTTTGCTGTAATTGGGTTTGAGAAACCAGACCTTCTTCAAACATTTTTTTCTGACGTTCGTATTGGTCTTTAACCAAGTCGAATTCATTATTTACGGCGATGAGTTCTGCTTTTTCTGCAGCCAATTCATTGTCTAACTGACTCAGCTTGTTGTCTAACTGTTCCAGCTTTAATTTTTTGGCCGTTCTTAAAGCATTAATTTGAATTCCGGCCGTATTTACCTTGCCCTGGTAACTGTTAACGGTTCCTTTTTTAGCATCTAATTGCTCTTGGGTGCGTCCTACTAAATTTGGATCGAGGTAATCTTCTTTAATCTCGCTGATCTGTAAAATGGTATCTCCTTTTTTCACAAAATCACCTTCTTTCACACTCCACTTTACAATTTTACCGGGAATGGGCGAGTTGATTTCCTGCGGACGCTGTTCTTGGTTGAGCGTAGTAATCATTCCTTTTGCTCTGATATTTTGGGTCCAGGGTAATAATAAAATGGCCAATAAAAAAAGCATGATGCCATAAAACCAATATTTAACCTTGCTATTGGTATGGTAGAGGTAAATCTGATCGAAAGATTTTAACGGTATTTTATATTTTAATGGATCCATGTTATTTATTGATGATTAAAGTAGCTGAACCGTTAATTAATTCAATACGGTAGTCGCATTGTTTTGCAAAAGCTTCATCATTGCTGGCTATAATTAAGGTAGCCTGTGCAGAATGATTTGAAAAATACCGGATTAAGTTTTCTTTAACCGATGCCTCCAGGCCTTCCCAAGGTTCCTCCAACAGCACTAAGCTCGGCTCGTTATAAAATGCCCGCAATAACAGAATGTATTTAATGAGGGTACTGGGTAATTTTTTTCCTGTTGGGTCAACCGGGGTTTCTAAGCCGTCCGGCAACATTTGATTAAATCCTTTTAAACCCAATTCTTTGGCCAGGCTGAGTACTTTATTAGGGTCGAGCTGATCTCTGCCCATACTGATGTTTTCCCAAACGGTACCCAGAAAAATATCCTGCTGATTTAAGTAAATACCTATTTTATCTCTTAGTGATTCTAATTGGTAATTGTTAATCGGGATTTTATTCAGTAAAACAGAACCCTTATAATTACTGTAATTGCCGGTTAACATCTTTAAAAAGGTAGATCTTCCAGAACCCTCTTTGGCCGAAATGCAAACTGTTTTATTGGCAGGTATTTGCAGATTGATGTTTTTAAGTATCGCTTTGTCATCCTGGTAAGCAAAACTAAAATCAATCATTTCAATTTCAATACCGGTATTTTCAGCAGTATTTAAAATAATTTCGCCCTCTTTTTCTAAAGGGGTTTCGGTAATGATGGCTAATTTTTCCAGACCGGTAACCACATCATACACATTATTTAAATTGTTGATGAGTTTTTCTACTGCATTAATTACCATCAGAATGACAATTTCGGCGGCAATAAATTCGCCAATATTTAATTGCTGATTAAGCAATAAATAGGTGCCAACAATAAGCATTACCGCTGTTATAGCCACTTTAAAAAATACCAGGGTGCGGTATTGAAATAATAGCACTTTAAAATGTGCGGTACGTGCGGTTAAATAGTTAGATACATTTTTATCATTTTTTTGCAGATTTAAATGGGTTCCCTCACTAAATTTAAACGATTTTATCACTCTGGCCATTTCTTCGAGCCAAACCACCACGGCATATTTATAAGTGCTTTTTTCTAAACTGGTGCTTAGGCCTGTCTTACTGGTTAATTTTAAAATCAACCATAAAATGGATAATAGTATAATGCCAAATACAATAAAAATGGGATGGTAAAGTGAGAGTAATAATAACCCGAATAAAATTTGAATACTGGCAACGGGTACATCTAATAATAATTTAGCTAAGCCTTTTTGTACATTGATGGTATCGAAAAAATAATTCACTTTCTCGGGCAAATAATAGCTGTCTACTTTAATCAGGTCGAAACGCGGAATTTTTTCAGCAAATTCAAATGAGTAGTTGGTAAAAATTTTTTGTTGAATTTTTTCGATGATTTTCATCTGGTTAATCTGCATTAAGCCTACCAAAAACACGCCTAAAACCACCAATATTATTAACACATACAAAGAAGTAACCATGCTTGCACCGAGCACAAAGCCGATTATGGCTTGTATCCCGATAGGGACACTTAATTCTAATAAACCGCTTAAAATGGCATAAAAATAGACAGATACGATATCTTTTTTATGTTCAAAAAATAAATTCGCCAATTTTTTAAGCGGATTTTTATTGCTTGTGTTTTCCATCATTCATTTTTAATGAAACAAATATAGTTAGGAACTAATCTATAATAGTATTACTATTAGAAAATAGTAATATACTATGACATTTAATATTTTTACTATCCAATGATTATTATTGTATTATATTTGAAAAAAATAGCGCATGAACTTTCAGGTAAGTTTTAAGTTGAACGATAAGCTGTATTTAAGAGATCCGGAGGGTACAGAATTGGGTAAACAAATGATTAAAAGTGCTATTGATCTTATTTATGAATTGGGTTTTGAGCACTTTACCTTTAAAAAACTGGCTTCGGAAATGCATACTACCGAAGCCACGGTTTACCGTTATTTTGAAAATAAACACCGTTTGCTTTTGTACATTTTAAACTGGTACTGGAGTTACATGGATTTTTTGGTGATGTTTAAACTCCAGAACATTTCGGATTCTAAAACCAAGTTGAAGACCATTATTGAATTATTAACCCATGAATTGCCGGAAAGTTCGGGCAGTCTGGATTATAATAAAAAGTATTTAAACCAGATTGTATTGGCAGAAAGCAGCAAGGTTTATTTAGTTAAAGATGTAGCTGAAATTAATAAAGCTGCGGTTTTTAAACCGTATAAAGATTTATGCACCACCATTGCAAAGGTAATATCGGCTTACAAACCGAACTATAAATATCCTCAATCTTTGAGCAGTACTTTAATTGAAACTTCTCATGCGCAGCAATATTTTATTAATTATTTGCCTCGCCTAACAGATATTGATACCATTCCGCAAAAAGATTATACCACACATTTTTTAAACGATTTGCTGTTTAAGATATTAGATTAATCGCCGTTCTTATTTGCCGAAAATTTCGTCTTTTACTCCCTTATTAATCACATATCCAGAAAAGGAAATGCTGATTTTACCGTTTTTAGGAGTAGGTTTATTGCTGTCGGGGGTATTGGTTCTGTTAATATCAGTGGCCAGGCCTTTGGGTATTTTAAATTTCTTTACATCTACCGTAAAAACCAGTTTATCGGGTAAACCAAAAGCAGCCTGGGTACCGTATTCATAGCTGGCGCTGATGGTGCCATTGCTTCGGGTGGTGTTTTGCGATTTTAATACCAAATCGTTTTGGGTGTCAATCCACAGTTTTACTAAAATCAAGTCACCGCTATCGTCAGTAGGCAGCAGAGTAATTACTTCAACTTTGGTGTTTTGAATGGTTTCTGTTCCGGTAAAAAGAGCCGTATAACTTTCTTTTTTGTTGAGCAATTGCGATAGCTCGGTAAAACCCTGTTTGGGTAAAATGGCTATTCCTTTAGAAATGATGCGGAATTTATCTTTTTGTTTGAAATAGATAGTGGCTTTAACCGGAAAGATTTTAATGAGCGGAATTTCGGATTTAATCATCACACTTACCGAATAATCTTTAACCCGGTTCATTTTGGCGGTTAGCTGCTCAATGGTTTTTGAAGCATCCTGTGCAAACAGCGAAAATGGTAAAATCAATAAAATAAGTAAGCGAAACATCATGAGGTAATATCTTTTTTATTGAATTTATAAATGGAGATACCAATGAGTAAAACTTGGTGACCGACTAAAATACCAACCGATTTGAGTATATCTTTTACAGGTAGGGGTTCTTCAAAAAAACTACGCCACGAAGCCATGTGGGTGGTAAATAAATATGGCCGCAGGCTATCAAAAATTCGGACATCTAAAGTGCCGATAATGGTAAAAAGAATTATAATAGACATGGTGCTTACAATGGGGCCAATTGAATTATCGGTAAAACAGGATAGGCAAATGGAAAGGGTGCTTACCGTTAATAATGCTAAAAAAGCCACTAAAAAGCCACCCACATAGCGCCAGCTAATATCGTGCTGCTGGAGTATCACTAAACCATCACTGTTTAAAACCATTAAATCACCATTGCCGAATAAAAACCGACCTACAATTACCGACATAAAACCCAGCCAGACAATCATGCAAAGGGTGTAAACGCCGCCGGCAATAAATTTAGAAAGCAGTAATTGTGTTCTGGAAATGGGTTTGGTTATCAGCATCCGGATGGTGCCCGATGCGGCTTCGCCGGATACCAAATCTCCGGTTACCAAAGCCACCAATAAAGGGATATTGATTATGAGCATTTGCAGGACAATAAAAGCTACCAAATTGCCATTGAGTAAATTGCCTTGAAAAGTTAGGGTTTGCTCAAAAGAAGAGGTGACGAAAGAAATCATAGAAATTCCATCCACCTTGAGTGCAAATAAAATTACCCCTACCAAAATGGTAATGGCCAGCAAGCCTAAATAACTGCGTGGCTTGGCTGTTATTTTGATAAATTCGTTATAAACGCTGTTAAATAGCATTTTCGGTAATTATTTTAATGAAGTAATCTTCTAATTTTCTTTTCGATTCGATAGAAAAAACAGCTATCCCATTCTCAACAAGCAATTTATTGAAAGCCGAAATTTCTGATTTATTGATGGCCATTTGCAGGTAGTTATTTTCAGTTTGAAGGATATTAGCCTGAGGGAAATGCTTTTCCAGAATATTGATTGCAGTTTGTACTTGGTGTACTTCAATATTTACCACCAGCTCTTCGCTATTGAGTAAAGTTTTAACATCGCCCTCAACCACCGATTTGCCTTTATTGATGATGACCATCCGGTTGGCAATAATTTCAATTTCTGATAAAATATGCGACGACAATAAAACCGTTTTGTGCTGTTCATCGCGTAAGCGTAAAATCAGGTTCCGGATATCGATAATTCCCTGCGGATCGAGCCCGGTGGTGGGTTCATCCAAAATAATCAAATCCGGATTGTGAAGTAAAGTTTGTGCAATGCCCAGGCGTTGTTTCATTCCATGAGAAAAACCGCCTACTTTATCTTTCTCCCGTCCGGAAAGGCCCACAAAATCAAGCATTTCCATAATTTCCTTACGGGATGAAGGTGCACCAGAAATTCTCGAAAATATATCGAGATTGCGGTAGGCTGAGAGGTATTTGTAAAAATCGGGTTTTTCGATGATACTGCCGGTACGAGCCAGAATTTGGCTTCGGCTTTGGGCCAGAGGTTTTCCGAAGAGTTGAATAGTACCGCTATCGGGTTTAATTAAAGAAAGCATACAGCGAATGCTGGTACTTTTACCCGCTCCGTTGGGGCCTAAAAAGCCGAAAACATCGCCTTTGTAAACCGTAAAACTGACGTCTTTTACGGCTTCAAACGTGCCGAACTTTTTGGCTAAATGCTGTACTTCAATTACTTTTTCGGACATAATTTGCTCAGCCAGGTATAAAAACCTGCTTTTTGAGGCATAAAAGTAAATAATGCTTTTTGTAAATGAGGGCAGTTTGTGTTTTGTGATACTCTAATGATGAATTTCTTGCTCTACGGACAGTTTGGGGGGTTCACCTTTCGAGAGGCTCAAGGTGGCAGAGATTTAGTGGTGGCACGAATTAATTCGTGCCACCACTTCAAAGACTATTTTGGTTTTATCCGGAGCAATAAATTGCCGATAAAAAGTACGGCGGCGCTAGCCAGCCAGAGCCAATATCCCGGTAGGTAAGCCACAATGGGGTTAAAATGACCGGCTTCGTTATCAATAACGTCATCAAATATTAAAAATAAAGCAGCAAATAAAGTGGCTGCCAAACTGGTCCACAACCCGTATTTGGAGTTGTTTTTGGTGAGTATCCAGGAAGTTATTAGCAATGGATTGGCCAGCCAAGATAGAGCCGCTCCGCCATAAAATGCACCTATCCAGCCAATCAACAATACCGCAGCAGCATCTGCACAGGTAACGCTGGTGCAATAACATTGCTGGGTTAAAGAAACAATAAACAATGCAATACTGAGAAGAATGCTTAAACTGCGAACCCAGGATATAAACAGATTTTGACCGGCCATGAATAATAGCCATTGGATATTTGGCTTATAAACAATACGTTAATATGGTGGTCTTATTGTTTAATCTGCTTTAATTAGATTTAATCCGCATTCTTTTGGGCCCATACCAAAGCCAAAATCCGGTTATGGTAAAAACAAATAAGGCCAAACCCATAATGGTGGTATAAACCAATTTAATTTGACCGTTACTGGTGTTGAAATATACGTCGAGGATGGAGGCATCATGCACTTTTTCGATAAAATCTGAACGGCGGCGTTCTATATGCAGGAGTTTACCGGTAGCTCCATCTAATTGAATGCCCCAAAATCCATCTGTGAAAACAAATTTTACCATGCCTTTATCTTTCCGGATATCAATTCGGTCTAAATCTAGAGAAGCTTTTGCGGAAATAGAATCGCGAAATATTTGGCAGGCATTTTTGTGTAAACTATCTATTGGGAGCCAGTCTTTTAAATTTGTAGACGTACCCGTATACGATTTGGCTAAAATGAGATTTCCACTGTGTTTTTTCCATCCCAATAAAGTTCCGGTGATGGACACAATAAAGAAAAAGATAAACAAAAGAGCGCCTGTTGTACGATGAATTTTTCTGAAAATTCGTAAAATTTTAGCTTGTTTTTGCCTCTGTTTTTGTTCGGCCATTAGTAGATAATTGTGAGGTATTAAGGATATTGATACCCATAAAGATAATCATCATTAGCTTTAATTGTAAGTTTAGGTTTTGATTAGTTAGGATGGATTAACAAAATCTAATTTTATACTTAGTACATTTGATAGATAACCAAACCAATTTCTGATGAAACACCAATTTATTTCCTTACTTACATTTAGTGCTTTTACTTTTTTTGTTGCTTCATGTAATAGCAATGAAGAGAAGAAACCTATTGTGGGTGAACAAGATAATCTTAGCGCTCATGCTCAGCTATCTGCTGGTGCCAATGGTGTAAATACCACGGCTCCGGTTAATCAGACGCAGGATAATGCGAAGCAATCTGCAGAAAAACCGACTTTAAACCCGCAACATGGGCAACCTGGACATCGTTGTGATTTGGCCGTTGGTGCGCCTTTACCGGTAAATGGAGAAACTAAGCAAGTTGCTACAACAAATCAAACTCCTGCTCCGTCTGCTAAACCAAATGATGCTAATCCGGTTTTAGTAAATCCTGAACACGGACAGCCGGGACATCGTTGCGATTTACAAGTTGGGGCACCGCTAAACACACCGGCACCTAAACAATAGTTTAAATTTCCGACAGGATTAATTTTTCCGAGAATAAGTTAAGATTGAAATTTATTCTACCGT